>NZ_DDAH01000177.1:0-10983 GCF_002333245.1 Acinetobacter sp. UBA2063 | reverse complement strand
ACTGAATAAACCTTATAGGCTCTAGGTTTGTGCAACAAAGCCCTCTCCCTGTATAAACTTGATATTGTAACAAAATCAAGTTTATTAATTAGAATAAGCTAAGACAATGAAATTACGATAAATGGTTAGTCACTTTTATATTAGTATTTCTGCGAAATCAATCTCTAAAAATATAAGGGAGACTACCTCCCTTATATTTCAACCAATCGAGATAATCGGTTATCTTATATCTCTAGACCACATATCTTTTACTTAATCCCCATTCTGCCAATATCCGTCTATATGTCGTTGAAGATTTGTCTGCTGCAAAGTGCGCCTCCATTGAAACATCTAATGGAAGTTCTTCCGGTTTTTGACTCTCAACAATATCCTGATCCTCTGCAAAAATTTGTGCATTGAAGTCATATACAGCCTGTAGGTCACCCGTCGTATCAAAATTACGTGTCAACGGAACAAATAGCCTGGTTTGATTATGCGAAACAGGACAACAAGCATTCAAAATTTTTAAAATCCCATTGTTAGGAAAATAGACAGTAAGTGTTGCCGAGAATGGAGGATATACATCAAATTCTCGTTTCCATAAGAAATTCTCTGGCTCTAAATGTCTCAAACTATGAGGAAGGTTACTTACTGTAGAGATATAAATCGTTTTAAGTCCATAATCTGTTCTTTCAGTTTCATATTTTGGCACTACTGGATTATCACGATCAGCGAATGCCTTGTTATGCACCCAGGCAAAATGTGCCACATCGATAAAACCTTCAAGCTGACGACCACTAGAACCTGCTATATCAACAAATGGTGGGAGTATTGATTGATGTTCATCCGAATCCCAAGTTTCAAGAACTGGAAAATTAGCTTCACTTTCATCACGGCTAAATAAGCTGGTCCAAACTAGTCCATATTTCTCAACTACAGGGAATTTAGTTAAGGTGAACCGATCTGAAATTTGGGTAAGTTCTGGTTGAGCAGGGATTTTTACGCACTTACCTTGTGCGTTATAGTTGAGCCCATGATAGGGACAAACAATATTTTCACCTTCTACCCATCCTTTACTTAATGGCACTCCTCGATGTGGACAGATATCTCTGACCAGATGAATTTCTCCACTTTCAGTTTTATAAATAGCCATTTTGACATCAAGAAGCTGAACTTGTTGCGGTTGAGTCGTTACATCCTGGATTTGAACTACCGGATACCAATGCTGCGCTAGAATATTCCAGTCATTTGGGTCAAATTGACTACATTGTGGCTGAGTGAATAAATTGAGAACTGGTATTGCATTCATTTTAGCGCTGCCCCTCTTATAAGTTATTGATTAATTCAAACTTCTTAGCATTGCTTCATCATGACTTTTTCTTTTCTATCTGTCTATTAAAGACTTTAGGAATGGTATTTCTAATTTTTAGAACACTTTTCTTATTATTGTTCTTCTTATCTAAACTTAACGAATAACTAGCATTTTATAACTCATCACAATTCTTAATTGATGCTGAATTACTTGGACTCCTATTACTACTCTGACTTTATTTAGTGTTGCCTTTTTGGCAACGAGTTGAGCGAGATTCTCTGCTATGCACGGAATTAAATTGTCATTAAGTTGATAACAACAAAGTTCAAAGAGCCACAAAAATGTTGATATACACACCACCTTCTACGGCTAAAAGTATTCCAGTAATCGACTTAAGCGACAGTTTTTCCGATAACCTAGAAAAACGGAAATCTGTTGCGTGGGAAATCCATAAAGCATGCAGAACAACAGGTTTCTTCTATATTAAAAATCATGGTATCGCTTCTGAAGTTCTCCAAAAACAACTAGACATTGCAAAACAGTTTTTTGATCTTCCGATCGAAAACAAATTAGAGATTGATTTCAAAAACTCCAAATGCCTTCGTGGTTATGAACCTATGGCAGCCCAAACACTCGATGAGGGTTCTCCTCCTGACCTAAAAGAAGGCTTCATGTCTGGAAAAAACCTAGATTCAAGTCACCCATATGTCCAAAAAGGATATCCACAACATGGGCAAAATCAGTGGCCTGAAGACCTCCCTGAAATGAAAACTCAGACTGAAACTTATATTCAACAGGTGTTAAAACTGGGTAAACATCTAGCTGGTTTACTAGCCCTTTCTCTTGGTCTTGAAGAAAACTACTTCGAAGTAGGCTATGACGAAGCTGTGATTATTACTCGTATGCTTCACTACCCACCACAGTCTGAAGAAATTATAAATAATCAGTTGGGTTGCGGTGCGCACACCGATTGGGGCTTATTGACCCTCTTATTACAAGATGAAGTGGGTGGACTAGAAGTCCGCAACAGTGAGGGTGAATGGATTCGTGCACCTCACATTCCAGATACTTTTATCGTAAATTTAGGTGATTTAGTCCAATTCATGACTAATGGACTATACCTGTCAAATATGCACCGAGTTTTCAATAGTAAAGCAGGTATCTCACGTTATTCGGTTCCAACCTTCTTTGACTTGGATTACGAATACAAAATCAAAACGCTGCAAAATTTAGGTGATCAATTTAAGGCTGAACCTAAAGAAATGACTGTAGGTGAATACCTAGCCTATATGTATCAAAAAACTTACGCATCGAAAAAAGAAGCCGTTTAATTTATTCAACAGTTGGTATCAAAATTATGAAAAAAATGTTTCCTCTAGGTTGTGCTGGTTTAGGCATTCAAAACTCATCAAAAGAACGACCAGTAAGCCTGAATGAGCCTACTATTCTCGAACAGTTCGAAATGCTAAAAGCTGCGGAGGTCTTTGATTTTCTGGATCGTATCCCTCTTGAAGATAGTCAAATAGATGCTTACATCAAGGCAAGTCAGAAAACAAATATCCCTATTTATTCTGGTTGTGGCTTATATGTCATTGGCAAGGATGAGGAAGCATTCAAACAGGATATTAATCGTAGTGCCGCTGTAGGGGCCAAATTCCACAACATGATGATTTGGGCAAAACATGCAGATGGTCATTATGTAACGAACGAAGAAGTTGCTAAAACTTATATCGATTTCTACACCTACGCTCAAAGTAAAGGAATAACGGTTACCTTAGAGTGCCACGTTGATAACTGGTCTGAAGATTATCGTCGAGTAATTCCGGTGGCAGATCTTATAGAAAAAGAAGGTGTGCCGTTTGAGTTTGCAATGGATTACAGCCATTGTATTTTTAAAATTGAAAATGAAATTGAGCTTGCTGTATCACAAATGCGTGATGATCCTGAAGCTATCAGAAAGTTAGATCCTTTTAATAATGATAGTTTTGCAGATGATTGGCTGAATCGAAATTTAGTTACATGGGGGCAGATCCGTCCTGCAGTCCCGAATAATCCAGTTAACTGGTTAGCATTTGAAACAGGACCATATAATGGCTTAGGAACAAATCGTCCTGGCCGAGGAATTCAGTATCCATTTAATCAACCTACGGAAGGTGAATGGCATACAGACTTCTGGCATGCATATAAGCTTGCACCAACCAAAGAAGTCATTCGTAAAATCATTGATAGCTACTTGAACAATCCAAATTCTAAAGTTCAACTTATGACTGTTGATAATATCAATTTAGAGTCGTATGGTTTAAATTGGAAATACAACATGTTTGCCGACAGTTGCAGTGTTGCCCATTATATTCGTGAGATTTATGAGGAGCGACTGGCAATATTTATGGCAAAACAAAATTCAACTGATACTCTTCAAAGAGAATCAGCATGAATAACCTACTTAATTTAAAAAATATTTTCGTAAATGCCAGTCTTTTAGGACTTTTACTCATCAGTGGGGCCAATCCAGCATTGGCCGCTGATCAAGCGGCTTTTGTCTATGTCGCTCATAAAAACGATTATGGTTGGTCTTATTCACACGATATAGGTCGTCTGAAAGCAGAAAAGTCCTTACAGGGTAAATTTAAGACCTCTTATATCGAGAATATTCTAGATAATGCCGACTCTGAACGTACATTTCGGAGACTCGCACAACAAGGAAATAAGGTTATATTTGCTACTACCTTCGGGTATATGAATGCCATTGAAAAGGTAGCTAAACAGTTCCCGAACACCATTTTTATGCATGCGAACGGATATAAAACTGCAAAAAATGTGGGAGTCTATGATATCCGAACCTATGAAGGCTCTTACTTGCAAGGGGTATTGGCAGGCTATAAGACTAAAAGTAATGTTTGGGTGTTGTAGCACCATTCCCAATTCCTGAAGTCATTAGAGACATCAATGCCTATACACTTGGGGCTCAATCTGTAAATCCAAAAATTAAGACCAAGATAGTCTGGATTAACACTTGGTTTGATTCAGGAAAAGAGCATGAGGCTGCACTTGCATTAATATCGCAAAATGCTGATGTATTATCACAAGTCACCAACTCCCCCGCTGTAGTTCAAGCTGCTCAGGAAAAAGGAAAATTTGCCTTTGGCTGGAACTCAGATATGGGTAAGTTTGCTCCTAAAGGTCACCTAGCTGCATCAGTGTTATATTGGGAAAAAAATCTATACCCCTGTTTTGCAACAAGTGCATAACAAAATATGGAAGTCGGGATCGACATGGTATGGTGTCAAGGAAGGTGCCATCGATATAACTGGTTTTGGTCCAATGGTCTCTAACAATGAAAAAATGAAGGTTTTGGCAGTCCGAGATAAAATTCGTAACGGTCAATATATTGTGTTTAGTGGACCACTTTACAAACAAGATGGAACATTGCTTTTGGGAAAAGGTAAACATCTCTCAAATACGCAATTGATGAGTATGAATTATTTCGTTAAAGGCGTGGATGCTGCTTATCCAAAATAAACAAAGCTAAGCCTTTATTGAGGGATTTCGATAAGGGCTTAGCTTTTTAGTTGTACTTTTCAGGTTATGTTTATTGTCCAGCTTCGCCTCTTTGTAGGATTTCATCTGTAATAAGCCTGGAGAGAGCGTCTGTTGCTGTAGAAAGATAATGACCTTTACGTGCATACAGACCTAAATCACAGTAGATACCATTGTTATCATTAAGCGGAATATAGCGAAGGCGATTATTAATTATTTCATTTTCCAACCCAAAGAATGTCTGAAAACCAATTCCCTTATTCCTGAGTATTAACTGTTTCATTAATTCCAAAGAACTCGTTTGTATTTTAAAATTTGGAATAGCATGTTGTGCACCCGCAAATAATGGCGCCAACTGTTGATAAATAGACAAATTAGGTTTTGGCATAATCACATCATAGTCGAGGCACTGATGGAATGACACCGTCTTTTGAGAAGCCAGCGGATGGTCAGTCGATACAATTGCACCTAATTTAAAATGGGATATTGCTATTTGGTGCAAATCATTATGCTTTGGCAAGGCAAAAGCCAAGCCTAGATCCACCCGATTTTCAATGATTTCATTAGGGATATCTTTTGAGCCTAAAATTGTAACCCCTACAGTTACATTAGGATATTTGACCTGGAATTTTTCAATAATCTCTGGCAGTAAATTAATCGCTAGTGTTTCAACACTCGCAATTTCAACATGACCTTTATAAAGCCCTTTCAGTGCATCCAATTCATTCTGCAATCGCTTAGTATCTCTCAGTACTAAACTAATATGTCTTGAAAACAACTCACCTGCATGAGTAAGCACCATACCCGAAGGCACCCGATTGAATAATGGTGCTCCAATTTCATCTTCGAGTTTTAAAATTTGCCTATTTACAGCGGAAGACACGACATTTAATTGTCTGGCTGCTTCCCTGATTGAACCGCACCGGCGTACAGCATCAAAATAATGAATTGCTGCTGAGTGAAAGCGAAGACCACGTGTACTCATTTTAACATCACATCCTATTCCAACTTTAAAGTCCAAATTCATTTATAAATTTGAATGAGCTATTGAAATAGAAGCAAAAAACTTGCCATTAAGTAGCAGCCATTTTTTGGACCTAAAGCATTATTTTCAGTGCATCCCGTTGCTTTTTCAGCATCACCACTCATTTAAAAAAGTTTAAGCAATTGTTTTTATTTAATTAATTAAGAATAGCTCTCTTTTTGGCATCAGCTTGCTCGATATTCATTGCTATGCGGTCTCATGATTATTTTATAAAAAGAAAACATTATTTTTGAGAGATTGCTACATGACTGCGCTGGAAAACAATCAAAACATTACCTCTATACCCATCATCGATATTTCTGGACTTTTGGATAATGACATACAAACGCACCAAAACATTGCCTCACATATTCGGAAAGCATGCTTAGATAAAGGTTTTTTTTACATTACCGGACATGGAGTTTCTAAAGCATTACAAGATAAGGTTTTTGAATATTCCAAATTATTTTTTAGTCTTCCCCCAGAACAGAAAAAGCAGTGGTCCAAAGAGCTTTCTGAAGCAAATAGAGGCTATGAATCATTAAGAGCACAAACACTTGAACCTAATTCTCCGCCTGATATAAAGGAAGGCTTTTATATCGGGAAGGAACGCTCACCTTCAGATCCTTTTGTCATCCATAAAGCTTTTAACCAAGGCCCAAACCAATGGCCAGATATTGATGGATTTAAAGAGGTAATGGAGGAATATCAAGTTGAATTGATTAAAGTCTCTGAACGACTCATGCGTGCTATTGCATTATCTCTAAACTTGGAAGCTGACTATTTCACAGAGTTTTGTAAGGATGCAGATTTAGTCACTTTACGCTTATTACACTATCCCCCTCAACCAGCTAATGCTCAACCAAATGAAAAAGGTTGCGGGGCACATACTGATTTCGGCGGGCTTACTCTATTACTTCAAGACCATAATCGTGGTTTACAAGTATGGGATCAGTCAACAAACCAATGGATTTGGGCAGAGCCTATTGAAGATAGTTATGTCGTTAACCTAGGTGACCTAATCTCTATGTGGACGAACAATACATATAGATCCACCCTCCATCGCGTCATCAACATCTCAGGTGGGGAACGATATTCTGTTCCATTCTTCTACAGCGGTAATCACCAGTATCAGATTGAATGCATTCGAGAGTGTTTGGAGGAAAACTCAGAACCGCTATATCCACCAATCAGTGTTGAACAGCATTATCGTAACATGTTCAAAAAAACATATATCTAATAATAAGGAGTTTCCCATGAAAAAATTACCAGTTATCGACATTGCACCTCTTTATGACGTTAACCATCCTGATTATGCAGATATATGCAACCAAATTGACCAAGCATGTCGTGAATGGGGATTCTTCTATATCAGTGGTTATAAACCGAATCACCTTGCAGAAGTTCAAAGTTTAGCTAAAGAGTTTTTTAGTAAGCCTCTACAAGAGAAATTAGAAATAGATATTCAAAAGAATAAAATTGCACATAGAGGATATGGTGCATTAGGAGTAGAACAACTGAACCCTGACTTACCTGAAGACTTTAAAGAAATATATGACATGGGTGTCCATTTAGAAGCTAATCATCCCGAAGTCATTAATCAAGAACCTCTAAGGGGACCAAATGTTTATCCAAATATTGAAGGGTGGAAAGTAGCTACAGAAGAGTATTTTGATGAAATGGTGGATTTAGCAAAAATATTGCTTAAT
Source organism: Acinetobacter sp. UBA2063 (assembly GCF_002333245.1). Lineage (NCBI taxonomy): Bacteria > Pseudomonadati > Pseudomonadota > Gammaproteobacteria > Moraxellales > Moraxellaceae > Acinetobacter > Acinetobacter sp. UBA2063. The sequence goes on along the minus strand of NZ_DDAH01000177.1, from coordinate 3,422 downwards.
GCCATGTCTCATGCCATTGGTCTTCCGCAAAATTATTTTGATCATTGTCTGCAAGACAGCCTATGTTTTCTCCGGTTAATTCATTATCCGCCTACCTTAGACAATACAGACTCTCAAGGTTTTAATGCGGGAACACATACTGATTATGGGTGTGTAACTATTTTGGCTCAGGATGAAGTAGGTGGATTACAAGTTCAGGATGTAAATGGTAATTGGATCGATGCTCCTCCTATACCTAACACCTATGTAATCAATATCGGAGATATGATGGCACGATGGTCAAATGATCTCTATAAATCGACACCTCATCGCGTTTCGAGTCCTAAAGGAAAACAAAGATTCTCATTTCCATTTTTCATACAACCTAGTCCAAAAACTGTAATCCGCTGCCTACCTAACTGTTATAACGAATCAAATCCTCCTAAGTACTTACCAATTACTAGTATGGAATATTTGCAATCACGTTTTAGTGCAACCTACAAACATCGTGCTGAAGTTTGAATATCGGAAACAATTATATGAAAAAAAATGCGCTCTATCTATTTTTAAGCACATGTTTAATAAGCACTTATTCTTTTGCTGAGGAATCATGGTTAAATTGGCAATCCAATAGTATTTCTGCACTTTACGGTAAAGGTTTTGAAGTTGAACCAGATACACATAAAACGATTACTTTTGAACATGCGAGCAGTTGGAAATGGGGAGATCTCTATCTATTTGTCGACACTTATTGGTTTGACGGTGAAAAGACTGCTTCCCAAGGTCATAATGCGGTCTATACAGAAATTGCTCCCCGCTTTTCAATAGGAAAACTAACCAATACGAATTTGAGCTTTGGGCCAGTGAAAGATGTCCTAATAGCTACAAGCTTTGACTTAAGCATCCAAGATCAGCCTGGTTATGACGATATGTGGACTTATTTAGTTGGTCCAGGTTTTGACCTTGATATCAAAGGCTTTGATTATTTCACCCTTAATTTTTACTATCGCATTCCAGACGATGGAAACACCCCAAGTGGACAATGGCAAATCACTCCTTGCTGGTCATATACCGTCCCATTTCTTAAATCATCAATCATTTTTGATGGATACATTGATTGGGTAGTCAATTCCAAAGGTAATAACTCTTCCGACTTTCACTTTAACCCACAAATCAAATATGACCTTAGCCCTCATCTAGGCTTAAGCCCAAAAAAATTAGCAGCAGGTATTGAATACGACTATTGGAAAAACAAATTCTTAATCGAAGACACTCCATATTTTAAAACTAATCAAAATGCTACTAGTTTCATCGTCAAATATACCTTTTAGGCTGAAGGAGAAAAACATATATGACTAACACAATCACAGCCAATAACTTAAAACCAAGCTCCATGATTTTTCTCAGTATCCAGCACGTCTTGGTAATGTATGCAGGTGCTGTTTCAATTCCCCTAATTGTTGGAGGAGCTTTAGGGTTAAGCACTGCAGAAATTGCTTTCTTAATTACTGCAGATCTATTTGTTTGTGGCATTGCCACCCTCATTCAAACTATTGGTTTTAAAAATGTAGGTATTCGCTTTCCCATTATGATGGGAGTTACCTTTACTGCAGTAGGCCCAATGATTGCAATTGGGACTAATCCAGATATGGGACTACTAAGTGTATTTGGGGCAATCATTATCGCAGGGATCTTTGGCTTCCTGATTTCACCATTTATTGGAAAGTTAATACGATTCTTCCCTCCTGTGGTGACAGGAACTCAAATTCTTGTGATTGGTCTATCTCTCATTGGTATTGCAGGCACATGGTCCGCTGGCGGATATGGGGTAAAAGACTTTGGAAATCCATTGTACTTATCTATCGCTGCCTGTGTTCTATTAAGCATTATTATCATCAGCCGTTATGTTAAAGGCTTTTTGGGCAACATTTCAGTTCTAATCGGGATGGGAATTGGTTATATCATCGCTGCATTTTCTGGCCTCATCTCTTTAGACAAGATAGATGAAAGCCCATGGTTAGGTTGGGTGATGCCATTTCACTTCGGTATTCCAGAGTTTAACTTTTGGGCTGTCTTGACTATGTGCGTAGTCATGCTGGTTATTTTCATTGAAACAGCTGGGATGTTCATGGCTGTAGGTGAAATTGTTGAAGAAGAAGTGGATCAGGAAAAATTGACTCGCGGTTTTAGAGCTGACAGCCTTGGCACAATGATTGGTGGGATTTTTAATATCTTCCCGTATACATCCTATGCTCAGAACATCGGTTTGCTAGCGATCACAGGTGTTAAGAATCGCAGTGTATGTGCTTTAGCTGGTGTGTTTTTAATCCTTTTAGGTCTATTTCCTAAAATAGCTTACTTTGTTGCGTCTATACCCTCATGTGTTCTAGGTGGAGCCGCATTGTTTATGTTTGGGATGGTGACATCTAATGGTATCAAAGTACTGCAGCGTGTCGACTTTCAAAATGTGAATAATCTCTACATCATTGCAGTCAGTGCCGGCATAGGTATGTTGCCTGTATTCTCACCTACTATTTTCTCACAACTACCATCTTATCTTTCACCTCTGTTAAACAGCCCAATTTTGCTAACGGCTTTTTGTGCTGTGATTTTGAATGCTGTTCTAAATCGAAAACAGCGGATATTGGATGAACAGTATCTTCAGAAATTGAAAGATGCATAAATATCAGATACACAGCTTAAAACATTCTTGTTCTATGTAAAAAAGGGAGCTAATGCTCCCTTAATTCATTGATATCAGTAAAAGGTTTCCTCTTATTTAACTCAGTTCAAAGCTGTCACAGATCCTTTCAATCCCTGCTGGATATCGAACGCATTCTGTTCTACCACAGGCTGGTGCAGACCTTCTTCCTGATAAAACTCGTCCACCACATCTAGCCCCTCCTCAATATCCATTTCAAACAAACCATTCGCAAATCCCTGCCTTGCCGTTTGATCTAAAGCCTCTTGATTAAACCCGGCTTGTTTACTCTGTTGGTCTATATCCCTTGCAGTCTGAAGTGCGGACTGTAAATCTACTCCCTCCCTTAAAGTCAGATCCACGTAATACACAGGCTGACGATAACTCTGCGTTGTGCTTTTACCTCGTAATGTCAGTTGCAATGGCAAACATGACAGCAAACCATTTGAAGCTGCATGGTAATAGCTCAGCCGTGCAGCCAAAGTCCGAATACTGTTAAAACCCGTGGTTCTAAAGATAAAAGTTCCAAATTCATCAGATTCATCTAAGTTCACATGCAAACGGCCATAGGGTTTACATTGTCCGCCCTGTGCCAAAGGACATAAATCTGGTGATGGACAAGCTAATTGTTCTACACCTTGTTGGGTGAGTCGCTGACAGGTTTCCCCATTGCCAACACAGACCGGTCGGCCAGTCTGACGGGGCTTTGTTGCACAAACCTAGCCTATAAGGTTTATTCAGT
>NZ_DDAH01000273.1:799-3118 GCF_002333245.1 Acinetobacter sp. UBA2063 | reverse complement strand
CTCTTCCGATCTAAAATAGTTATTTGGCTGTAAAAAAGCGGCAATTGATTGACCTGAGCGATCCAGTGCTGCGGCGAATGTTGTTGTTGGAACTAAGCTAAGTAGAAGAGCCGTTTGAATAGCATTCAGCTTCATTAATATGTTCTCTCAAATCACTTTGTAACAGAATGGCGCGAAAAGTAACATAGTTTTTATTCGCTTAAATAATTTACAAATGTCAATAAATGAACGGTAAAGTCACTGAAAATACTTGAGCATTCACGGTTTTTATTGATGGTTTTAAACTTTGTATCACTGCTGATTTATTTAGTTATGATTTTGATTTTATTTATTAAAGTTGTATAAAAAAAGGCCATCCCAAGATGACCTTTTATTGAAAACTGTGGATTAGAAGCGATAGCCCATTTTTAAGCCATAGGCGATTGCATTGTTGTCTTTAAACTCTGCAACATATTCATTTCCACCTGCTTGAGCACCAGTTTGTGCTTTAGCATCGCCTAACCAGAAATATTTCACGCCAGCAGCAATAAAGGTTGCTGGCGTCGGGCTAAATTGAAGACCGACACCCACGTTCCAATAACCTTCTGTAGGACCAAGTGTTGTTACAGGGTTACCTGCACCAGAGTCCCAACCTACAGAAACGTTACCAGCCCATTGTTCGCTTAGCTTACGGCCAACACCTGCGTTAACAGACCATTGATCATCAGAATATTCAACTAAGTTGAAACCGTTTGGACGACCAACTAAACCACCGATTTGTTGAGACAATAAACCGAACTTGTATGGTTGGATTGCAAAGTCTTTCCAGTTGACCCAGCGAACGTTTGCAAACGCAACTGTATTCGCCATGATACCTGTTTGGAAATCTAAGTTAACAGACTGTGGCGTTGTAATTTTGGTCTTTTTACCCGCACTGCCTTCTTCAAGTGCTTGTGCTTGAGCTAATGCTTGAGCAGGAGTAATGCCCAGTAAACCTGCTAACACGGCTGGGTTGTTAACCAACGCAGAGGTTACAGAGAAATTTTCATTAATATTTACTTTGTGATCGATTTCTGAACGATATGTCAAAGATGCTTTAAGCGCAATCTCAGGAATTTGATAAGCTGCACCGACTAACCAACCAGCACCGCCAGTTTCTTTGATATTCGCATCATAGCCATTGTAGATACTATAAGCTGTACCACGTAGGTTTACATTACCTTTAACTGTTTGGTAAACACCACCAGCATACAGGTTGATGTTTTTAACTGGTTGATAGCCAAAAACAAGAGAAATATTTTGCGTATCTACTTTTACTGAAGTATTACCTTCGCCTAAAGCTGCATTTGCATCAGCAAGACCTTTTTGTAATGCTTTTACTGGTGCACTATTTAAGAAGCCTTGAGTGACTGCTGCTTGAGCCTGAGCAGGGGTCATACCACCTTGCACAAGTCCAGCAATTTGCTGTTGGCCTGTTGGAGAGCTTAAATAATCAGTTACTTTCTTTTGTACTAAAGCATTTGTTTTTTCAACAGGTAGAACAGTATCAGAGCCAGGATTCGATACAAAAACGTTGTTTCCAGAATATTGAGCATTTGCACCATAAGGTTGGTCGTATAATAAACCGAAAGAAACGTTGTCAGTCAGTTGTAATTTTAATGCTGCGCTAGGGAAATAATAGTCATCCGCCATATCCCCAATTTTTCGTGTTGTTGATGATGTGCCAGCTTCTTGGCCTTTCACTGTTGGGTCTAGAACCGAAAGACCAGCTTCGAAGTAGTTACCTGGTTGGAAAAAAGCAGACATTGACTGACCTGAACGATCCAGTGCTGCTGCAAAAGCTCCAGTTGCAGGTAGCGTCGCTAAGATCATGGCAGTGCTAAGATATTTTAATTTCATTTTAAATCTTTCCTTGAATTTCAAGATTTGTTAAGTAAAGAAGCTATGATTGGCACGCCAAACTGATTATTAAATGTATTTGGCTATAACTTCATGTAACAAAAATACCATAATTAGAATAAGAGTAAATATTCTAAATGAACTACCCAGTACGATTGATTAGATGAAATTTAACAAAAAAATGCTATAAAATTTAATATACATCTGTATTTTTATTTTTAATATCATGAAAAATATAAAATATTAATTTAAGATAGGTGTGTGGATTTTTTGCATTTTTACTAAAAAATTTTTTTGTAAGGTCAAGAGTTTTTTGTAAAAAATAGAATTTTTATAGAGGTGTTCCCACTTTTTTGAACAACTAAAAGCTTATTTATAAGTAATATTCTGCTCTATAGCTGAATACGTAATTTATGGCGAATTCAAACATGAGGTGCGACA
>NZ_DDAH01000273.1:0-555 GCF_002333245.1 Acinetobacter sp. UBA2063 | reverse complement strand
ATTCAAACATGAGGTGCGACAAGATTGGGAATATGAACCAACAAAAATGTGGCGCTATATTGGTAACTATAAATGGAAAAGTATTTAGCTAAAACAACAGGATGTACAAGGGAAATGGTTGCAGACAGTATGGCAGGTGGATGACTCTCCACGTTATGCAGGTTTGGGGCGTTGGACCAAAGATAATGGGGTAACGGAATGGACTTCAAATGAAACCTATCGTCCATTGCCACGCCGTGAGCATACGATTCGTAATGATTACGATGTGATTATTGGGACCAACCGCCATGCATTGACAGCAACGGGTTGGGTGCATGAACAGGACAATATCAAGTTTGATAGCAAGACCATACTGCGCTGGCACGCAAATTGGGTGAATCAATACTTAGGTCTTTTTTATTTCTGGCATGCCATTTGCTTTTAAATAATTAGACAGGCAAAGATGCCTATTTCAATTAATCACTACGTTTTTATAGGCAAAGGGGCCTAAAGCTGAAAGATGCTTTAGGCCCTTTTTTTATAAAAATTTTTAAAGAAACTATAGAGGATTGTTTA
>NZ_DDAH01000193.1:0-4740 GCF_002333245.1 Acinetobacter sp. UBA2063 | reverse complement strand
GGTTGCGGTGGCTTCCTATGCCCAGCAGTTAAAAGGTGGAGAATATAATGGTGCAATGGGCTGGGATCAGATTATTCAACTGGCGCAGCAGTCAGCCAAACCCGATCCTTATTTAATGCGAGAGGAATTTGTTGAATTGGCAAAAATCGCAAAAAATCTCAGTGCTAAAAAGGACTAGAGATTAAATTGATGAAAAGCGGTCGGAAAAACCGCTTTTTTATTGCCTAAATCTCGTGATTTGCAGCAGATTATGCTATAAGCATGGCGTTTTATTGACATCTTATTGTGTATGTTTGAAGATTTACTCCTCCCCATGTTTGATGATGAATATTATCCCGATATTCTGGTGGCCGAAGTCAAACAGCATATTCAGCAGTTCTCAAAAAAAGTAGCTGGTTCAGGCGTATCTGAGTCGGATATTTATCGTTTCGCCCATCAAACCCTGATTGAAATTAACGAAATGAAACCGCAGTTTGATGATCTGGATTCAAGCCTGGATGATACGGCTGCCGATTATATTGCTGAAGCCATGATGATGATTGTGCAGGAGGCGGGATATTTGGAGATTGAAATGGAAGAGTTGATTGCCAATCGGGAGTGGTAAGCTACACTCCCGAGCTAAAGTTTCTCTTTAAAAAGTGATTATTGCGCTGTTTCACTCCAAAGTTTGGGTAAAATAATTTGCCCTGAAATCTCTGCCTCAATTTTAGGCTGTCTGATTTTTTGATAATAGATACTTTCACTATTGATGAGTAAACCCAAAGTATCATCGGGGTTTAATTTGGCATTGACACTAGGAAGCTCAATGCTTTGGCTTTCTCCAGCTTGTTGTGATGCGCCTAGCGTCACCTGATCATAAAGACGTTTTTTTGCTGGATTCAAGGGTGTAGTCTGTTCATTTAGAATCTGGTATTTGCCCGTCCTGGCTGATTTTACTGCAACGGAAATAAACAGGGTTGGGGCGATTTGCCCAGACTTTGACTCAATGTTGAGTGTCAACTGTGGTGAACCCGTCATATAAGTGGTTTGGGTTGCGCTATGAATGGGAATAAACACCGCCTGTTTTGGTGTTGCTGCAATCCACGTTTTGGCAATGCTGTAGTGTGTGCTAGGCGTTAAATCACTCAGATGATTTACAGGGCTATGATCAATACATAATTCAGGCAATGTTATGGGTGTCTGATCTTTAAGCTTCTGGTTAAACCACGCCATAATCGTATCTTGTAAATTATAGTGTTGTTTATTGCCACAACTGACTGACTTGCCAATATACCAAAATGGTGTGTTGCCCAATGGTGAATGTTGGGCAAAAGGCTGTAAATGACCACCTTGAACACCGATTAAATGTACCTCATGCTGGGCATGCTGAATACATTGTGCAGCTTTGACTCCCTCATTAAATGGAAACAATACATCCCGAAATCCCTGAATAATCAGGGCATCTGCTTTTGGTGCCTGGGCATGTTCACAAAACCAGCTGGCCTGATGGGTTTTAAGGAAGTTATAGGTAGAATCCTTTAATTGACCTTGCTGGGTATCGACATAGGCCTGCTTGAGTTCAGGATGAAACTTGTTCCAGTTCCACCAGTCACCAATCAGGTTCAGGAATGTAATCCAGTTAGTTTTGGGAATGCCATTTGGGGCAAGGCTATTCATAATGTCATACCATGTTGTGATCGGTACAATCGCCTGTAGACGGGGATCTAAAGCGGAAACCAAATACTGTATGCCACCCGCATAGGACTCACCAATCATACCTGCACGGACACCGTTCTGATTTTTTGCCAATTGAGGAAGATTCTGTTCAGCCCAGTTCATAATGCTGATCACGTCCTGAGCTTCCTTTTCAGGATCGGCAAGGCGAATTTTACCCTGACTATTGCCATGCCCACGCTGGTCATAACTAATCACCCAATAACCATTTTGCCAGGCTTTTTTTGCCACTTGTCCAGTCGGTAGCAGAAAACCATACAGGCTCAGGCTAGGGCGTTTCATACGGGACAAGCCAAAACCATGCGTATGCAATAACAAAGGCGCAGTTTGGCCGATCTTTAAATGTGGCTGATAAACAGTAAACGCCAGTACCGTGCCATCAGGAGCGATGGTTTTTGCCTGATAATAACGCTGTTTTAATTCACTGGCCTTGACTTGAGTAGGGATAGGTTGAACAGCGGCATGCATACAACCTTGTAATGCCAGAACTAAGCCAAACCATAGCCATAAAAGGTAGGTACGCATCGATTTTTTTCATCCTTGAGCAAATCTTTGGGAGTTCACAATGTGAGTGGCTATAGTTTAACGTGGCTCATCAATGGATACCATCCACTGATAGATCATTTTGGCTGACCTATCAGTTTTAATCGTTACAACACACGGGCTTTGTTGCGATAGGCATATAGAGACAGGCCTAGGCATAAAAAAATTAAACCTATAATCAAGTGTGAGCTAAGAGATTCATGGTTAAAAAATACACCCCAAAAGGTGGCCAATACAGGTGTAAGGATCGTGATCAGCATCGAATTGACCGACTGTAGCAAGCCGAGGGTGGGCAGGGACGACAGTCGGTTGTACCTGCGTGGTCCGTAAAGAATTTGTGATTGCTTAACATGAGAATCTTTCCATAATGATGTCATCCAGTTAGCCTGCTGGCAACCTACTGGACCAGCCGTAAGCATATTGCGACTTGGGTGTTGTGGGTGTTTGTGGATATTGTCTATGTGGGTATGTTTATCTACAAGGAACTGTTCCTGACCGCAGGTTTATATGCTGCCTTTGTGTTACTGGTGGCAATGGCAACAGGTTAAACGCAAGCAATTGGTAGGATCACTATAAAAAAATCCAGTTTTACCCTATGGTCAAACTGGATATTCAGTGTGTTATGACTTATGTTTCCAATAAGGCCAATTTTCTTCAGGGCTAAACTGATAATTGTCATCCAGCCAGTACGTCCGTTTGGGTGCTGACTTTTCCTTAAGTCCCATGATATGCATCAGGTTATTATCCAGTTCTGCCGTGTTCAGTGTCCTGGTTTTATCCACCCCAGTTGAGGGGATATGGTCATACCACATGATCACGGGAACCTGATAACCTGCCTTGGTATTTGGGCTGTGGCCTGCATAGTCGATTTCATGCCCAACTTCATTGCCATGATCCGATACCACCATGAATGACCTGAAGTCTGGCACATGATCGGCCTGTAACTCATCCAGAAATTTGGCCAATAAGGAATCTTCATATAACACGGCGTTGTCATAATCGTTGCGTAGCGAACGAATCCACGGGTCAATATCCCTGTTTTTAAGGTCATTTTCCACCGCATCATTACTGGCGCTGGTAAAGCGGTTAAAGACTGCTGGGTAACGTTCCTGATAGTTGGGGTGGGCACCAATCAAATGCAGGATAATCAATTTTTTCGGTTCAGGATCAGCCAGTGCCTGCTGATAATCAGGGAACAGGTTTTCATCAAGAGAACTGCTGCTACGCCCTGAACGCCTGTTTTTATAAATGGCTTTATCTGTATAGGAACCAAAAAGGGAGGAGAGATAAACATCGTCCTGATTGCTGATCCAGTAAATTTTATAGCCTGCCGCTCGGGCATAGGCCAACACACTTTCAGGGGAATATTTATCATGTTCCGATGCGGGACTTTTCGTCAATAAAACCCGTAAGGCATTGATGGTGGAAGGAACAGGTGAAAAGGCGTTGCAAAAAACCTTAAGCTGATCCAGTCGTTTACTGAGTTCTGGTGTGGTATCTCTTGGATACCCACATACACCATAATTTAGGCTGGTGATACTTTCTGAAAGTACCAGCACATGGGTTTGTTTGCCCTTTGCCTGATCAGTTAAGACCAGATTTTGTTTTGCGCTGAGATCCCATTGCTGATGTACAGCTTTATGTTGCTTGATCCTGTTTTTAAAGTTCTGGATTTTGGCATGATGGTCTTGCCAAAATACCACAGGATGAACTTTGCGCGAGGGCTTCATTAAATAACTGGTTACAGTTAACAGCATCAGAAAAATGATGCAAATCCGATAGATGCGACTATTCCAGAGCTGGCTAAAATGTACAGGTTTAACTAATTTAAAAACAGCATAGCTATAAATGCCAAGCAACACCACAAGACTGAACAGTACAGCAGCCAGCAAGGCGAGATGAAGCTGGAAAAACTCCAGAATTTCATGTTTGTTGGTGTTGGCAACTGCCTCGATAATAAAATAGGCTTCATTATCACTGTTGAATAAAAACCATGTACTTGAGCGTAGCAAGGCGTCTAGCCAGGAAACCAGCCACCAGAGGATAGACAGGATATACCAGTAATTTTTATGACGCGTAATCGCAAGATACGTGAAAACAACACCAAGCAAGGATAGGAAGCCCAGTCGTAAACCATCGGTTAAATTTCCAGCAAAACTCAACAGGCCACCCGTGATTAATGCAGGCAGCACAATAAGCAGCAAAATCTTAAAATTTTTTAAGCTGGCTTTCATATGGTTCTAATGCAGTGGGAGAGAGTAACAAGCGTGCTAATATCGGTTTAAGTGGAGGATGTGTCAATTCAAAATTGGGAAGTGTTTGATTGCACAGCAAATTAAATTGATTAGCCCAGCTTAATTTCTAATGGGAATGAACATTAAAATTATTTCCCTTAAGTCTCCAAAATCCATTATTTCTCCGCAATTTCCTTTTTTTTGCAATGATATGTTAATAGAGATGGTGTTTGCTGGAAAGCTCGGTAAC
>NZ_DDAH01000035.1:0-2958 GCF_002333245.1 Acinetobacter sp. UBA2063 | reverse complement strand
CCAGTTTATGCAGGCTTAATGGTACTTCTACCCCATGATTTGCCAAGATGGCATAACCTTGTGCCAACTGCAAAATTGTTGCATTTAAGCCATAACCATAGGCCATCGTCCCCAATTGTGACAGATTCAATTTATCACCTGAGTACAGCAGACCTGCACTTTCCCCTGGAAATTTAACATCTGAACGATGCCCAAAACCAACGCGGCGGAAGAAAGAGGGGATGGCATCTTTAGGCAAAGACAAGGCGAGTTTGGCTGACCCCACATTGGAAGATTTAACGATAATACCTGTCAGGGTCAATGCACCATAGTTATGGGTATCGCGAATTGTATGTGAACCCAAACGCATCGAACCTGGTGAGGTGTTGACAATGCTGTTCGGCGTGTATTTGCCACTTTCTAATGCCGCCGCAACGGTAAACGGCTTCATGGTTGAACCTGGCTCAAACATATCAATGGCGCCACGGTTACGCATCGCGTCCTTATTGGAAAGCCCATTTTTATCATTCGGGTTATAGGACGGCCAACTGGTCATTGCCAAGATTTCGCCCGTTTTCACATCTACCGCAATCGCGGTTGCAGAACGTGCATTATTCGCCACCCCTGCGGCGGTCAGTTCACGGTACATGATGTACTGCAAACGCGAATCAATGCTGAGGGTGATATTTTCGCCCGATTCAACTTCTTTAATGACCTCTGAAACCTTTAAACGGTTGCCTTTTTTATCCCGAATAATTTTTTGCTCACCATCCAGCCCTGCCAACTGTTTGTTCAGTTGCATTTCCAGACCTTCAATTCCTGTTCCTTCACTATTGGTCAAGCCAATAATCTGTGCATTGGGTTGGGGCTGAGGATAGTAGCGTTTATAACTTTTTTCCGCGTAGACACCCTGAAAGTTACGCTTAACAATTAAGTCAGCCTGTTGCGGCGGAATTTCCTTTTGCAGCACTAGATAGCGTGACCGTGGGCGATCACTCATCTGCTTTTTCAGGCTCTGGCGATCAATACCCACCGCATCCGCCAACTCATCTAGATTCAGGTTTTTATCAGGCAACTGGCGTTTTAATTTACGACTGGTCGGTTCTTTTTTGAGCTCAGCCATCGTTTCATCATAAAGCTGTTTGGTTTCCCAATAATCCCTTGGGTCAATGACAATCTTCATAATTGGGGTGCTGATCGCAAGTGGCACGCCATGACGGTCACTGATCACCCCACGCATGGCCTCTAAACGTTCAGTCCGCAGAATGTTGGCATTGGCCTTGTTCTGCAAGAAATCCTTATTAATCACCTGTACATAGAAAGCACGCGCTACAATCACCACAAAGCACAGCAGCACCGTTCCCCAAAGCAGGTAAAATCGCCACATATCCAGCGCAAGGGTGGGTTTTTCCGAAATGGACTGCTGTTTTTTTCGTATTGGTTTGCTTCGCTTATCTGCCATACAGCATACCTTATTTGTCTTGCTTTGAAGTCATAGGGAGAGAAATCACAACCGTTTGTGCCGCGGGTGGTGAAAACATGCGTAATTGCGTGACCGCACGGGAACCAATCTGTGCCGTGGCACCAAAGGTTTGCTGCTCAATCAGCAAACGGCCCCATTCCGCGTTTAAATCATCCTTTTCACGCATGTAGGCACTTAAGTCACGATAATCATGGCGATACTCAAATACCTGAAACACCACCATCATTGCACTAACAAACACCAGCGCAACAAGTACAGCGTAAACAACAACCTTTTTTAGTCCCTTGTTGCCGCTTGATAAAATATCATCATTGTTGTTATTGTTCATTGCTTGCCTTTTTGCTCTAAACGCTCCGCCACGCGCAACCATGCGCTCCGCGAACGGGGATTTGCCTTGACTTCCGCTTCACTGGCACGAACACGTGAAACTTTCTTTAAACGTCGGGTATCCACCTGTGCCTGTGGCATGCCCCAGCCTGAATCTTCAGCCAAACTCGATTCTTTTTGAATAAACTGCTTGATTAAACGGTCTTCCAGAGAATGAAAGCTGATCACCGCTAACTGCCCTTTTGCCTTGAGCAATTCTACCGCCTGCGGCAGGAATGTCTCAATGTCATCCAGCTCTTTGTTGATGGCAATACGAATGGCCTGAAAGCTACGGGTTGCGGGATGCTTATGCTTTTCCCATTTTGGATGTGCGGTTTTGACAATTTCAGCAAGCTGCGCGGTGGTGGTGATTTCACCCGCCTGCTTAATTGCCTTGGCAATACGGCGGCTATAACGCTCCTCACCATATTGATAAATAATATTGGCCAGTTTTTCTTCTTCGATTTCAAGCAGCCATTGTGCTGCGGTTGGACCCTGCGAATTATCCATCCGCATATCCAGTGGCCCGTCCTGCATAAAGCTAAAGCCACGCTCTGCCTGATCAAGCTGCGGCGATGACACGCCCAAATCCGCCATAATGCCATCGACTTCAGTAATGCCAATTCTGGCAAGCTCAGCCTGAATATCGGCAAAACTGGCATGGATGATCCTGAAACGGGAATCTTCCTGTTCCAGTTGTGCCGCAACCTCAAGCGCCTGGGGATCTTTGTCAAATGCGTAAACACGCGCATTTTGATCCAGCTTTGAAAGTAACAGTCGGGTATGTCCGCCCCGACCAAAGGTGGCATCGACATAAATGCCTGTGTCGCGACCTGCCAATACGCCATCAACGGTTTCATGAAGTAAGACAGAAATATGCGACATAAGAAATAGATCAATAGCTAAAAATGTAACTGCACATTATTACCTTGTTTTATGCCAGTACCAAACGACTTTTTGTAGAGAATTCTTAAATTTCTATAGATAAAACCGTTTTCTTCATCTTTTTTGCAAAAAAAGCAAATACATGCTGTGTATTTGCTTTTCACGTTTATTGACGCAGCTTTTGTTCTGAGTGTTTATTGCTTCTCTGATTGACATCCTCCCTGACCTAAAGGACGGGGATTCCT
>NZ_DDAH01000169.1:0-9701 GCF_002333245.1 Acinetobacter sp. UBA2063 | reverse complement strand
AAATTTGTCGTGTACAGAGAAATCCTTTAATGCCTGTCCATTCTTTAAATACAGTGGTATGGAGATGCGTGTGGTCGATGACCAGATTGAAGCCTATGTGGAAATGAAGCCTGAACTGGTGGGGAATCTGGCCTTTCAAATCCTGCATGGCGGCGTGGCTGCAACCATACTGGATAGTATTGGTGGAATTGTCGCGATGGAGCAGCTTTACCGTCATTCAACCCCTGAGAATTTGCCTGATACCATCAAAAAAGTTTTCCGTTTGGCAACAGTCGATATGCGTGTTGATTATCTGGCACCAGGGCGTGGCCAGTTCTTTATTGCGCGTGCTGAAACATTACGTTTAGGCCGTAAGGGCTGCACCATGCGTATGACCATGGTCAATGATGAAGATAAACCAATCGCAACCGCAATTGCCTCTTATGCTTTCTAATTTTTTTGAAAAATTTCAAAAAAGCGCCATTCGGCGCTTTTTTTATTTCTGAAAATAAATAGTTTTGATTATTATCAAAATGCTAGAACTGAACGCATCAGTTATTTTTTTTATTCTCGTAATATGATTATTTGTCGGTAGAATGCTCTGAAATTTTTGTTCATATTTATCTTTTGTTTTTAACTTTCGGTTAAGTTTCGATACATAGACTGATCGGCTGATTAAAACAGAAGTAAATGATCTATTTAATTTTCAGGAATAATTTATGACTGACTCCCAAACCAACGAACAGCAAGCTTTATCTGAAGCTATTTCTGATGATGCAATGAAAGCAAAGCGTAAAAAGTTTTTAGGACTATTTGCCCTGATTCTTATCATAGCTGCAATTTTGTATGGGATTTGGGCATTATTTTTTCATCATTCTGTAAGCACTGATAATGCCTATGTTGGTGCTGAAACAGCACAAGTGACCTCTATGATCGGTGGACAAGTTGCTGAAGTTTTAGTGAAGGATACACAGCAGGTTAAACGTGGCGATATCTTAGTTAAAATCGACCAACGAGATGCACAGATTCAACTTGCACAGGCTCAAGCGGAGCTAGCAAAAGCACAACGTCAATACAAACAAAGCCAAGCAAATAGCAGTTCTCTGAATTCACAAGTGATCGTAACTAAAGATGAAATCACAAGTGCTCAAGCTCAAGTCAATAAAGCCCAAGCTGAATATGATCGAGTGAGTTTAGAGTTAAAACGTCGTAACGAACTAGCTGCTTCAGGTGCAATTTCTAAAGAAGAATTAAGTAAATCACAAAGTGCTGTTTCGACTGCAAAAGCTAGTTTAGAGCTTGCTCAAGCAGGACTTGCTCAAGCTATGTCGAGTCGTAATGCTGCGGTAAGTACTTTGGCAGCAAACGATGCTTTGATTCAAGGTGTCAATGAGGCTTCAACCCCAGATGTTTTAGTGGCAAAAGCACATGTTGATCAAGCATTATTAGATTTGGAAAGAACGATTATACGTGCCCCTGTAGATGGTGTTGTAACACGTAAGAATATTCAAATTGGACAGCGTGTTGCACCTGGAACAGTCATGATGTCTGTCGTACCAGTTTCAGCGTTATATGTAGATGCCAACTTCAAAGAAAGCCAATTGGCAAAAGTGAAAGCAGGTCAAACTGTGACATTAACATCTGATTTATATGGGGATGAAGTCGTTTATCACGGCAAAGTTCAAGGTTTCTCAGGTGGAACAGGTGCTGCTTTTGCATTGATTCCTGCACAAAATGCGACTGGAAATTGGATTAAAGTGGTTCAGCGCTTACCTGTGCGCATCACCTTAGATCCTAAAGAGTTGGCTGAGCATCCTCTGCGAGTAGGTCTTTCAATGCAAGTAGATATTGATCTCGCATCGAAGTAATTCATCATGAAGACTCAGAATCCTTTTGCAGAACTCAGTGGTGGGCGATTATTGCTTGCAGCTTTTGTAATTGCACTTTCTAACTTTATGGTGGTGTTAGACACGACGATTGCTAACGTTTCTGTTCCTCATATCACTGGTAACCTCGCCGTTTCAAGTTCTCAAGGAACTTGGGTGATTACGTCTTATGCAGTGGCTGAAGCCATCTGTGTTCCTTTAACTGGATGGTTGGCAGGGCGATTTGGTACGGTTCGTGTCTTTGTCTTTGGTTTGATTGGTTTTACGTTTTTTTCATTTTTATGTGGTCTAGCGACTTCATTAGAAATGTTGGTCTTTTTCCGTATCGGACAAGGGCTTTGTGGTGGACCGTTAATGCCACTGAGTCAAACATTATTAATGCGTATTTTTCCACCTGAAAAACATGCTCAAGCGATGGGGCTATGGGCAATGACAACGGTGATTGGACCTATTCTAGGTCCTATTTTAGGCGGTTTGATTAGCGATAATTTATCATGGCATTGGATATTTTTTATCAATATACCTGTCGGAATATTTTGTGTTCTCGCTGCGATGCGTTTGTTGTCAGTAGCTGAAACCAAAACAGAAAAATTACGCATAGATGCGATTGGGTTAGGATTGCTGGTACTTTGGATTGGTGCGTTACAACTCATGCTTGATCTTGGGCATGAAAAAGACTGGTTCAACAGTAGTAGTATTATCGTTTTAACTTTAATTGCCGTGATTGGTTTTATTGTTTTTATGATTTGGGAGTTAACCGAAAAACATCCCGTTGTAAATTTATATGTTTTTAGACATCGAGGTTTTGCAGTTTCTGTCACTGCCTTAGCATTTGGGTTTGGGGCATTTTTTGGCAGTATTGTATTGATCCCACAGTGGTTGCAAATCAATCTAGGATATACCGCAACATGGGCTGGTTATCTAACGGCAACTATGGGCTTTGGTAGTTTGACTATGTCTCCAATTGTAGCCAAATTATCAACCAAATATGATCCACGTGCTTTAGCGAGTTTTGGTTTGGCTTTGCTGGGTGTTGTAACCTTAATGCGTGCATTTTGGGTAACTGATGCAGATTTTATGGCATTGGCTTGGCCTCAGATATTGCAGGGTTTTGCTGTCCCATTTTTCTTTATTCCGTTATCTAATATTGCAATGGGCTCGGTTCTTCCCCAAGAAATGGCATCTGCTGCAGGTTTGATGAATTTCCTAAGAACCATGGCAGGGGCAATCGGTGCTTCGATTGCAGTTACGATTTGGGATGACCACACCAAAGTGGCGCGTAGTGAAATGGTCAATTCACTGCATCCACAAGAGATACAAAATACATTGCTGCAAAATGGATTTTCTTCTGATGCTACTTTGGCAACGATCGCCAATCTTGTCGATAAAGAAGCAATTACGATTTCAGCAAATCATGTCTTTATGATTTTGGCTTTGGTGTTTGTGTTTGCGAGTCTATTAATTTGGTTAAGTCCTAAACCTAAGCCGATAGTAGGTGGCCCTGCACCACATTAATCGCATGACTTAAATGGAAATCATTGAATTAAACTTGGGGTTGTTCTCCGAGTTTTTTCTTATAGCTAAGGTGTAACCTAACTCTAAAGAAGATCAAGTAAAAAATCGCTTGACCTTACAATGATGGGAAGGAATATATTCTATTAACCATCTATTTTATTGGAGAGATATCATGGAATTTCATGTAGAGAATATGACGTGTGGTGGTTGTGCTCGCGGTGTTACTCGAGCAATTCAAGCTTTGGATGCAAATGCTAAAGTGATTGCTGATCCACCAAATCGTAAAGTGACAGTTGAAACAACAGCAACACAAGAGCAGGTTGCTGAAGCATTGACTGAAGCAGGTTTCCCACCGCGCTAAAATCATTTAGACAAAGTTTAAGGGCTACATTTTCGTAGCCCTTTTTAATACCTTATTTTTTCTTCGCTAATGGTGAAATTGACAGCAGGTCATTATGGTGATGCTGTTCCTTATTTTCATTGGTCGGTTCTTTGAGACCCTCAAGAATCGGACATTCAGGTCGATCATCGCCTGCGCAGCAATTGATTAAATCTTTCAGCGTATTCGCCATTTGCTGTAAGTCGTTTATACGTTCTTCTAATTTTTCAATATGTCCGAGTGCTAAGCGTTTTACATCAGCACTTTGTCGATTGCGATCATTCCATAGATCAAGCAAATCTGAGATTTCCACAACTGAAAATCCCAATTCTCGACTTCGCTTGATAAACTTTAAACGTTCAACATCAGTCACTGAGTAGGAGCGATAACCTGCATTATTACGCCCCGCAGTCGGGATCAAACCAATCTGTTCATAGTATCGAATCATTTTGGTTGAGACCCCTGAAGCTTGAGAGACTTTACCAATATTCATCTTATTCTCCTCAACCTAGATATACTGAGGGTGGTTGAAAACGACGTAGACGTAGTGCATTTCCTAATACAAAGACGCTAGATAATGCCATAGCTCCTGCAGCAAAGATGGGTGACATTAAAATTCCATAGTTTGGATATAATATTCCAGCGGCAACAGGAATTAGCATGGTGTTGTAAGCAAAAGCCCAAAACAGGTTTTGATGAATGTTGCCGATTGTGGCTTTGGATAAGGCGATTGCATTTGTTACACCTTGCATATTGCCAGACATGAGCACGACATCTGCCGATTCAATTGCAACATCTGTACCTGTACCTATCGCTACACCTACATCGGCTTCAGCTAATGCAGGGGCATCATTAATGCCATCACCAACAAAGACAATATGACCATATTGGGATTTTAGCTCTTTGACTGCATTAACTTTTCCTTCAGGTAAGACTTCAGCGATCACCTCATCAATTCCTAATTGTTTTGCAATTGCCTGAGCAGTACGTGCATTATCTCCAGTGATCATTGCGACTTTCAGTCCTAATTGGTGTAAAGCATGAATCGCTGCGGGAGTCGTGGATTTAATTGGATCTGCAACCGCTATAATTCCTGCTAGTTGACCATTCATCGCAACATAAAGTGGTGATTTACCTTCATCACCTAAACGTAAAGCAGTTGTTGCGAAGGGTTGTACTTCAATACCGAGCTGCTGCATATAACGATCAGCACCGATATTAATTTGAATATCATCATTGATCACTGCAGATACACCCATACCCGTAACCGAATCAAAGCGATCAACTTTAGGAAGAACCAAGTTCTCTAGCTTGGCCTGATCAACAATCGCTTTTGCGATAGGATGTTCTGATCGGGATTCAACAGCAGCTACAGCAGCCAAAACTTGATCTCGTTCAAACTGAGATGTGACTTCAAAATCAGTTAATTCTGGATGTCCCTCAGTTAAAGTACCTGTTTTATCAACAGCTACAATTTTTGCATCTTTTAATAGCTGTAAAGCTTCGCCTTTACGGAACAACACGCCTAATTCTGCACCACGACCTGTACCCACCATGATCGATGTAGGTGTTGCCAAACCCATAGCACATGGACAAGCGATAATCAGTACTGCGACTGCATTTACTAAGGCAAAAGTTAGGGCAGGAGATGGGCCGAAAATTAACCAAACTAAGAATGTCAGCACTGCTGAAAACATTACTGCTGGTACGAACCATAAGGTAATTTTATCGACTACCGCTTGAATCGGCATTTTAGAGCCTTGTGCTTGCTCAACTAAGCGAATTATTTGCGCCAGCATGGTTTCACCACCAACGGCTAATGCTGTAAAAGTGAGTGTTCCATTTTGATTAATCGTACCACCTACCACATCGCTACCAACCACTTTCTCAACAGGTATCGGTTCACCTGTAATCATGGATTCATCGACAAAACTATTTCCATCAGTCACTTTTCCGTCAACAGGTATTCTTTCGCCAGGTTTTACAATCACCATGTCGCCAGCAATAACTTGATCAATTGCAATCTCAAGTATTTGTCCATCACGGTGAACATGAGCTGTTTTAGCTTGTAAACTGACTAAACGTTGAATCGCTTCTGAAGTCCGTCCTTTTGCTTTTGCTTCAAGAAAACGACCAAGTAAGATTAAAGCAACAATAACCGCAGCAGCTTCATAATAAATATTGACTGTTCCCGAAGGGAGTGTGTTTGGAAAGAAGGTGGCAACTATAGAAAATAGATATGCAGCTAATGTTCCAACGGCTACCAAAGAATTCATATCTGGTGCTAGACGAAATAAAGCGGGGCTGCCTTTTAAATAAAATCTTCTACCTGGAATCGTTAAAACAAGGGTAGTCAGTACGAATTGTATGTACCAACTATTTTGCATCCCAATGGTTTGAGCAATCAGATGATGAAAGCTTGGAATTAGATGAGAGCCCATTTCAAGAATAAACACAGGCAAAGCAAAAAGCGTGGCAAGAATTAAATCGCGTTTAAGTTCAGCGCGTTCTTGATCTTTTTTCTGAAGCTGCTCAGATGGATCAGCAATTGAAGCTTGAATTTCTACAGCATCATATCCAGCTTTATCTATTGCTGCGATCAATGCCTCTACACTTGCCGAACCACTTACTGTTGCTCGTTCAGTTGCAAGATTGACATTTGCTTCAGTTACACCAGAGATGGCTTTGAGTGCTTTCTCGACACGACCAACACATGAGGCACAGGTCATACCTTTTATAGATAATTCAATTCTGTCTTTGGGAACATCATAGCCTGCTTGTTCAATTGCATGAATTAATAATTGACGATCTAAAGGCTTATTAAGTGTAATGTCTGCACGCTCAGTGGCTAAATTTACTGAGGCTGATCGCACACCATCAACTTTTTTAATAGCATTTTCAACACGACTTACACAACTTGCACAAGTCATACCTTCAATTTGTAAGCTTAATCTTTGATTTATTTCGGTTCCCATGGGATTTACCTATAAATATTCTTTGATTGCTTAAAGCATAGACCTTACCATTATAGGAAGGTCAAGTACTCACTATGTAAATATCGAAGTGAAATCTATTTTTAAAATAAACATGATGAAATTGATATTTAAATCAGTTGCTTGAGGGTTTTATTCTATATTTTCTCTAATAATGAATCATTTTTGTGTTTTGTACGTTATTGATATTCTAAGAATTAAAAAATATAAAAATCTTGTCAATAAAAAAGCCACTTATGTAAGTGGCTTTTTTATTAAAGGTATTTGGTGGAGGTGGCGGGAGTTGAACCCGCGTCCGCCAGCACTACACTCGAGAATACTACATGCTTAGATATCGTCTATTGTTTTAACACCAAGCGACCCGACGAACAGGGTACAAGGCGCGATCCTCTAAGTTTGGTATAAAGCCCCGAGGCTTGACTTTATACGGACTTGTGTGCGTGCGCTTCGGTCGGGTTCACTGACCACAAGTATTCAGTGAAGCGGACAAGCTGCCCTTAGGCAGCTAGAGCGTAAGTTTCGTCGTTTGCGACTATTAAAATGCAAATTTTATTTACGAGAGAAAATGCGCTCTCGGCATGCATCTATGAGCTTCATCACCAGCGTCGAAGCCAATAACACCCCCATATATGAACGAGCATCATAACATACTTATTGAAAATTGACATCTAAATCTATAAATCAGGGTGTTAATGATTGAAATATAAGCAAGTGTAGTCGCTGGATAAAGATTAAAAAGACTTGTACTAGCTCAAAACTGATCTGACAGTTACCCATTTTTTATTGTGCCTGTCAGGTTAAATTTGAGCTAAATTCTTCTCAGCCCAAATCCGTTTTCCATCAAGTAAAGTTTCAAGTGGTGTACGACCCCAACACATTTTTCCTTGATGAGTCCGTTCAGTATTATAGGATTTCAGCCAATCGTCTAGATCAACTTGTAATTCTTCCAATGAGCTATAAAGCTTCTTTCTAAACGTAATTTGATAGAACTCCTGCAAAATCGTTTTATGGAAACGCTCACATATACCATTTTTTGCGGGGAAGCTGCTTTTCTCTTCGTGTGATCAATATCATTGACTGCCAGATACAACTCATAGTCATGTTGTTCTACCTTATCGCGTTCCGTAAAGCCCCATTGTCTTCACTTTCTGACCAGACCTGCCAGTTCTGGCAAAGCCGCAATACCCGTTTTATTCAGGTCAACCGTTCCAAAAGTGGCCTAAACCGCAACCAGCCTTTAACAGCTTCAGATCAACCCATCCGTAATTATTTATGGCTGGTTCGAACTTTATTGGCACAGCATAAAAAGCTGCAAGCAGGTGAGGTGATTCTCACAGGTTCAATCATTCGCCCAATGGATTTAAAGGCTGGGCAATATCAGTTTCAAATGCTTGGACAACAAGTTTCACTAAAGGTAACTTGAATCAGTCAGGATTGCTGTTAAAAATAAGAAAAGCTCAATGTTTGATAATAGGGAAACAAGAAAATGGCACAGTTGAATGATCACGGGTTATTAAAGTCACAGGCATTGATCAACGGTCGGTGGCGGGATGCACTCTCTGGTCAGACCCTAAGCGTGACCAATCCCGCTACAGGCGAAAGCATTGGTACTGTACCCAAAATGGGCAAACAGGAAGCACTAGATGCGGTTGCCGCGGCTGAGCAGGCATTGCCCTTGTGGCGTAAAAAAAGTGCCAAGGAACGCAGTAAGATTTTACGCCAGTGGTTTGACCTGATCATGCAGAATCAGGATGATCTGGCCTATATTCTCACCTTGGAACAAGGTAAACCCTTGAGTGAAGCCAAAAGCGAGATTGCTTATGGTGCAGCCTATATTGAATGGTTTGCCGAAGAAGCCAAACGGGTCTATGGCGATATTATTCCCGCAAATGGTTCTGATCAAAAGATTCTTGTGAATAAGCAACCGATTGGGGTTTGTGCTGCAATTACACCGTGGAATTTCCCGAATGCCATGATCACCCGTAAGGTTGCGCCAGCATTGGCGGCAGGTTGTACCATCGTTGTCCGTCCAGCTTCGCAAACCCCATTATCTGCCTTTGCGATTGCAGAGCTTGCCTTGCGTGCAGGTATTCCAGCAGGGGTATTTAACGTCATCACAGGCGGTTCCACTGAAATCGGTGAAGTGCTGACTACCGATGACCGAGTGCAGAAGTTTAGTTTCACAGGTTCAACCGAGGTGGGTAAAAAACTGATTGCCCAATGCGCCTCAACGGTGAAAAAGGTGTCGATGGAACTGGGTGGTAATGCACCGTTTATGGTGTTTGATGATGCCGATCTTGATGCTGCGGTAAAAGGCGCGATTGCCAGCAAATTCCGTAATGCAGGCCAGACCTGCGTCTGTGCCAACCGTATTTATGTACAGTCAGGAATTTATGACCTGTTTATAGAAAAACTCTCTGAGGCAGTAAGACAGTTCAAGATCGGCAATGGCTTGGAGGCTGGAGTAGACTTTGGCCCAGTGATTGACAGTGCAGCCATGCAGAAAGTGGAAGAACATATTGAGGATGCGGTCAGCAAGGGCGCTCAGGTGGTGCTGGGTGGAAAACCCCATCCTTTGGGCCAATTGTTCTTTGAACCAACCATTGTCAAAGATGTCACGGCTGACATGAAAGTGGCCAAAGAAGAAACCTTTGGACCTTTGGCACCTATATTTAAATTTGAAACTGAGGACGAGGTGGTGGGCTATGCCAATGATACCGAGTTTGGTTTGGCATCCTATTTCTACAGTCAGGATTTAGGCAGGGCGATGCGAGTTTCCGATGCGCTGGAATACGGCATGGTGGCGCTCAATACAGGAATCTTATCCAATGAGGTCGCGCCGTTTGGTGGGGTCAAGCAGTCAGGTCTGGGACGTGAAGGCTCCAAATATGGCATTGAGGATTATCTGGAAATTAAATATGTGTTGCTGGCTGGTAGATCGGAAGAGCG
>NZ_DDAH01000250.1:0-9773 GCF_002333245.1 Acinetobacter sp. UBA2063 | reverse complement strand
GGTCGGGGAGGATGTCAAATTTATATGTCAACATGTTGTGATATTTATTGTTAGTTTATTACCAAACTGGAATGTGTATTAAGGAGTTTCTTTGAGAATCAACGGAAGTGTTTCACGTTGAACACAGATACAACTGGGTCTTTGAATATGAAAATCTATGATTTTAGAATGAATGTTCCACGTGGAACTTTTTGACACAGGTTAGATTTTGGTTGTGACTGAGTAAGCTGTGCAATTTATGAGGATAAGCTTGATTAGAATAGCGCTAATTTTGAGTTGAGTATGAGACATGTTGAAAAGAATTGCTTTATTTTCATTATTGAGTTGTGCGTCTGCGATGATTTTTGCAAATGTAGAAACCTTAAAAAATAATTTAAATCAGCAATATCCCAATATTCATGTTAGTAATATTCAAGCAACAGAAATGACAGGACTATACAGTGCCAATTTAGATAATCAGATTATTTATTTGGATGAAAATGCCCAACATATGTTTATTGGTTCGATGGTTCGTTTAAAAGATCAAAAGAATCTGACCAAGGACTTGGTTCTAAAGCAAAATTCAATTGACTGGAAACAATTACCTTTAAAAGATGCAATAAAAACGGTAAAGGGCAATGGCAAACAGCAGCTCGCTATTTTTTCAGATCCGAATTGCCCCTATTGTAAGAAATTAGAAGCTGAACTGGATAAGCTCAATGATGTCACCATTTATACGTTTATCTATCCATTAAAAGCACAATCAATTACGGTTTCAAAATCGATTTGGTGTGATCCTAACCAAGCTTACGCGTGGAAAAACTTATTGCAGAAGAATGCACAGCCTAAAGAAAAAACCTGTGCCAACCCGATTGAGCGTAATCTGGCACTGGGACGTAAACTGGGCGTTGAGGGCACCCCTACCCTGATTTTTGAGACGGGTTTTAAAATGACGGGTGTACGGAGTGCCGAGGAAATTCAGTTGATCTGGAAAGAACTGGGCTTATAAATAAACAACTCCCAAACCATTACACCATGAATTGGGAGTATTCAAACGGTTTAGGCTTTTTTGCTGACCAGATTGTAAATAAACAGAACAATCACTGCACCAATCACAGAGGCAATAAATCCTGCCGCCGAATTTTCGCCGTATAGGCCCAGCAAACGGCCACCGTAGGTTGCCAGCAACGAACCTGCGATACCCAGCAGGGTGGTTACAATAAAGCCTGCCTTGTCATCTCCAGGGTGCAACGCACGGGCAATCAAACCCGCAAAGAAACCCACTACAATCGCCACAATTAGAGACCACATTGTCTTTTCTCCTTGTTTTAACAACGGTATTCATAATTATCCTGCTTGATTAGAGCAGCTTTTGTCTGTAGTGGATTGCCCACTTATGTCGTATTTTTGTGCAGTCTTTAGCAGTGTTTGATTAATGGGGCGATATAAAAAAAGGAGCTTTGCAGCCCCTGAGTAGAGCACGGCCTTTGGCCGCGCACAGGAATATGGATTTAAAGACCAATCTCACCAATAAATGGCAAGTGACGGTATTTCTGGTCAAAGTCGAGGCCATAACCCACAATAAAACGGTCCTCAACCTCAAAGCCTAAAAACTTCACTACCAGGTCAATCTCACGGCGTGATGGCTTGCTTACCAGCGTACACAGTTCAATTGAGTTTGGATTACGGGTTTTAAGCATCTCAACCACTTTGCTCAAGGTATTGCCCGAATCAATAATATCCTCAACTACCAGCACATCTTTACCATGAATCTCACCATCCAAGTCTTTCAGAATTTTGACATCACGGGTTGAAACAGTGCCACCGCCATAGCTTGAAACGGTCATAAAATCGAGTTCATGCGGCTTTTCAATGGCACGGCACAAATCTGCCATAAAAATGACTGAACCACGCAGTAAACCAATCAATACCAGTTCCTTGTCACTTTGAGCATAGTGTGCATTGATTTTTTCACCGAGTTGTTTCACTTTGGCTTGAATCTCTTCACTGGAAATCATAATGCGCATTGCAATGGTCATTGGCAGATTCCTAAAACGTAAAAAATGGGAAATAAAAAAGGTGTTGACCTGCAACACCTCGAAATCTTGAGCGAATATGCGAATTTTAAAACAAAATCACCGTTCATGCACCTTTTGATGGTGCAAAAAATGTATCCTTTTTCGGCTGATGACTGTCACGTCTCAGTAGTGCAGCACAGCAGCTTACCAATAAAATCCACCCAATTTTTCGTTTATTCAAAACTTTAGCTTTGGCTATAGGCTTTTTGTCCATAGATATAGGTTACCTCAATATTTCGGTCATCGCCCATGGTAAACAAGGCAAATAGGCTATCCTCGATTGACTTTGAACGTGACTGGCGCAGTTGCTGCAATGCGGTTGGCTTGAGATTTAACACCACAAAATCAGCTTCCTTACCCACATTAAAGTTACCGAGTTTGTCATCCAAGTCGAGGGCTTTTGCACCGCCCAGTGTTGCATGGTACAGCGATTCAAACGCGGACAATTTGTCACCTTGCAACTGTTGTACCTTGTAGGCCTCATTGACGGTCTGCAACAAGCTAAACGAGGTCCCTGCCCCAATGTCGGTCCCGAGACCGACTTTAACTTGCTGTTGCCATGTTTTTTTCAATGGAAACAAGCCACTGCCCAAAAACAGGTTTGAGGTTGGACAGAATGCAATGGCGGAGTCGGTGTCATGCATACATTGCCATTCTTGATCTTCCAGATGCACACAATGTGCAAACACCGAACGGTTTCCTGTTAAACCATAATGATGATAAACATCTAAATAACCCTTTTGTGCTGGGAATAAATCTTTAACCCATGCAATTTCATCTTTATTTTCGCTTAGATGAGTATGTACATAAACATCAGGATATTCAGCTTTGAGTTGCCTTGCTCTTTCAAGTTGTTCAGGTGTAGAGGTTGGTGCAAAACGTGGGGTAATGGCATATAAGGCACGTCCCTGACCATGCCATTTTTCAATCAATGCTTTGGAGTCGTTATAGGCACTCTCGGCAGTGTCACACAGTGCTTCTGGTGCATGACGATCCATCATCACCTTGCCCGCAATTAAGCGCATCTGCTGCTGTGCTGCGGCTTCAAACAAGGCATCCACCGATTCAGGATGCACGGTACAGAACACCAGTGCAGTTGTTGTACCATTTTTAAGCAGTTCCTCTACAAAGAACTTTGCAATCTGTTGTGCATAGGCTTTGTCCTTGAACTGGATTTCGGTGGGAAAGGTGTAGGTGTTGAGCCAGCTTAACAGCTGTTCACCATAGGCCCCGACCATTTCAGTTTGTGGGAAATGGATATGGGTGTCGATCATGCCTGGAATGATCAATTGTTCAGGATAATGCTGAACTTCGACATTGGCAGGAAGATGGGGCTGGGCATCATTCCAAGTGCCAAACCAGAGAATTTGACCTTGTTCAGCGATTAGCAAACCATCTTCGATATAACGAACCTGATCAATAATATCTTGTGCCTGGGAAACAGTTTTTTGGATATCCAGGAAGCGACCACGAACGACCGTGATGGGAGTAGTCAAAGTCATAACAACCTACAATGTTTTTCGTCGATTGTACCCGATTTTATTCAGCTTACTGGATTATTCGCCTAATTTAGGCCATTAAAACGTATGTAAATGTGAGTAATGAATTGAATCAATTCACTTTATTTTTGGGCGGAAATGGGTAAATTGTCAGCAATAATTATACCCTTTGAGAAAAATACATATGTATTACTGGAATACCAAGGCTTTCCCAGATCCATTCCCACGGGTAAAGCTTAAACAGGTTATGAATCGGGCGATTGTTCAGGTCAACAAAACCCTGCCCATCCCAGCCAATATTCTCCATCGACAGTTCAGAGACCTGTAGTTGCGCCTGATAAGCGGTATCCATCAGGTATTCCAGATTGCCCCAATCTTTTGGTGCTCAAGCTGCCAGTCGGTACGCGGTGCGAGGATTTTTCTTTTCATACAAAATTTCAGTTTTCCTGATCAGCCACCAAACGAAGAACCACCACGGCCAAAACCACCACGAACAGGTGAGGAGGCAGAGTAACTTTTTGACGTTGTTGAGATCATGGGCTGCCCGACACTAAGGTTGCTGCGCGGACGTAGGGTATTGCCGCGAAAGGATATTTCCCGATTGCCCTGATAATACTGTGGGCCGAGGTAACGTCCAGAACCAAAACTGCCGTATTATGTTTCTGATTAGGAAAGATAAAAGCTTTAAGCCGCCATATGATATTGATCTGTTTTTTAATGTACAGTCTATTTTTATGATTTAACTATTCAGGCACCTGAATTGATCAAATGCCTGAATTCAAATGATTAAGATTGCAACTGCTTTTTATTATGACGTAATGATAGATAAGCGGTGATACTGAGCACCAGCACAATAAAGCCCAATGAAATCCAGATTGGCATGTGGAACACATCCAGCAATAACATTTTCGTACCAATAAACAATAAGATGATGCCCAGTCCATATGGTAGGTAATGCAGTTTGGTTGCGGCACCAGCCAGCAGGAAGAACATGGCACGTAGGCCTAGAATTGCCATCAGGTTTGCAGTCAGGACAATGAACGGGTCACTGGTGACGGCAAAGATTGCAGGGATGGAATCCACTGCAAAGATCACATCGGAACCTTCAACCAAAATCAGAACTAAAAATAATGGTGTCGCCCACAACAAACCATCACGGCGAACAAAGAATTTTTCACCCTCAAGCTGTGGGGTAATCCGCATATGTTTACGTAACCATTTTAAAGTTTTGATATCTTCGATATTGGTTTCTTCGTCTTGTCCTTTTAGGAATTTGAAACCTGTATAGACCAAGAACGCACCGAAGATGTAAAGAACCCATGAAAACTCTTGAACGAACCATGCACCGATAAAAATAAAGATGGTTCTTAATACGATTGCACCTAATACGCCATAGAGTAAGATTTTACGTTGCAGTGCAGGTGGAATGGCAAATGCGGCGAAGATCATCAGCCAGACGAAGACGTTGTCAATCGCCAGTGATTTTTCCAGTAGATAACCTGCGAAGTATTCCATGGTTTTTTGATTCGCAAGGGTGAGCCCTACTGTTTGCTGTAGATAGAGCCACAAACCTCCACCAAACAGCACCGCCACAGTGACCCAGGCCGCACTCCAGTAGGCAGCCTGCCTGATCGGAACATCCTGACCCTGTTTTTGTTTAAAGCCTAAAAAATCGACCAGTAGCATGACCGCCACAATGCCGAAGAACACCACATACAGCCATAGATTGCCGATAGTTTCCATCACAACTCCCTATCTGGCAAATGGACATAAAAAAACCCTGACCAGTTGCCAGATGAATGAAATAAAACATCTGTTTCAACATGATCAAGGTCTTGCCTACACCACGATAGATTGTGATGCTCAGAGTCCGACTTTTTGCAAAGTGTAATGACGAAGCTCTGACACCTAAGTATTTAAACTACACTACCTAGGTTTGGAGGAGGCTACTCCCCTTGTCAAATTCTGTTATGGATGATGACATCCAAATGTAGCTATAGAATTACACACTTTTAAACAATGTGCAAATCTTCATCAAATAAATTGTGATTAAAAATCTTTAGGATTTCGTTGCGTAAAAATTGATGGCGAGGATTGTGCCGAACTGTGTCATGCCAATACATGCCCATCTTAATTTTAGGTAATTCGATGGGTAGCGGATGAATATTTAAATTTTCTGCATAATGCAGATGTTTAAGGATACTTTGTGGAATGGTCAGGATGGCATTTGGATATTGCGCCAGTACCTGCAAGGCGGTTGCATAGTGCTGGCAACGCAGGAAAATTTGACGGGACAATTGTTGGCGGTTGAGATAAATATCTTCAAGCAATAAGCCTGTGCGCCTTGATGATACACCGATATGTGGTGCGGAGAGATAGTGTGTTAAATCCATCTGCATTTGCTGTGTACACACCACAAAATAATCGTCAATTAAGTTTTCAAACTGTAAATTGGCTTGATACGGTTGCACCAGATCAATCACAAAATCAATTTGTTGTGCTGAAAGATCAGCCAGCATATTTTTACGGTCCAGCTTGGAGCTCAAAAACTGAATATTCAGATTGAGTTGACTAAAGTGATGCACCAGTTGAGGAAAAATAATAGGTTCAATTTCATCATGTATGGCAATTTTAATGCTTTGCAGCAAGCTTGGTACAAAGTCTTGCTGTGGAATCGCAATATTCTGAATCGTGAGCAGCGCATTTTGAATCGGCTGATAAATTTGCTCGGCAAAAGGTGTGGGAAGCATTTTTTGCCCACTGCGCACAAATAATTCATCTTTAAGTTGCTGACGCAAACGTTTTAAAGCATGACTGACCGCAGATTGACTAATACAAAGAAGTTGAGCTGCCTTAGAAATACTTTTTTGTTCAAAAATCGCAATAAAAAGAGGATACAGATTGATATCAATACGATGAAAGTGAGCCACTTCCAGTGGGTTGGTATTATGAATCTGATTCATAGTTTTGCATAAAATAAAATCATTTCATTCATAATAAATTTTCGCTTATGGTGATGTAAAGCAGCGAATCAAGCTTCGCCAAATTTTTACTTTAAGGGAAATGATGATGTTTGCATTATCTGAACGTGCGCAGGATTTTATTACACGAACGCAAGCTTTTATTCAACAAGAAATAGAACCCATTGAAAAAGCATTTTGGGATGAAGTGCATCAACTCAATGTCGATGGTGACTGGACTAAATGGCAGTGGCCAGCTCAACTCGAACAACTCAAAACCAAGGCTAAAGCAGCAGGCTTATGGAATATGTTCTTGCCTGATACTGAACTGGGTGCAGGTTTATCGGTACAGGAATATGCACATATTGCTGAATTGACGGGACGTAGTTTACTTGCTCCGACAGTATTTAACTGTAATGCCCCTGATAGTGGCAATATGGAAGTGTTATGGCGCTATGGTAGCGATGAGCAAAAACGACAATGGCTACAACCGCTGCTTGCTGGTGAAATCCGTTCAGTGTTCTGTATGACGGAACCCGCCGTGGCTTCCAGTGATGCCACCAATATGCAGGCCACGGCAGTGGTGGATGGCGATGAAATTGTTCTGAATGGGCGTAAATGGTGGTCATCTGGCTTGGGTGATCCCAATGCCAAAGTGATTATTTTTATGGCCTACACCCCTGACCCGAGCAAAGACCGTCACCATCAACATTCGATGGTACTTGTGCCGATTGAAACGCAAGGCGTAACGATTGAACGGATGTTGCCTGTATTTGGTGATTACGATGCACCACATGGACATGGACAGGTCAGTTTTGACAATGTGCGTGTGCCAGTGAGCAATTTTATTGGTGGTGCGGGTCAAGGATTTGAAATTGCTCAGGGACGCTTAGGGCCTGGTCGTATTCACCATTGTATGCGTTGTATCGGTGCAGCGGAAAAAGCGTTAGAACTCATGATTGATCGTGGCATGTCACGCAAGGCATTTGGTAAAGAAATTCTTAAACTTGGCGGCAATTTAGAACGTGTGGCAGAAGCCCGCGTGCAGATCGATCAAGCTCGCTTATTGACCCTGTACGCCGCTTATAAGATGGATACACAAGGCAATATGGCCGCACTGACCGAAATTTCTGCCATTAAAGTGGTTGCGCCAACAGTCCTACAAAATGTGGTGGATATGGCGATCCAGATTCACGGCGGAGAAGGTGTATCACGCGATACTCCGCTGACAGCATTTTTCAATCAAGCACGTAGTTTACGTTTGGCTGATGGACCTGACGAAGTACATAAAGGCATGATTGCTAAATTAGAATTGAAAAAACGTGGCTATGGTCGTTGATTAAGGATAAAAACAAATGGCAGTAATTGATGTTGGCGGTCAGGTTCGTCACGGTGAAGAATTGGATATTTCCGCTGTTGAAAACTGGTTAAAAGAACAAGGTGTAGAGCTGCAAGGACAGGCACAAGTGACGCAATATTCAGGGGGTGCATCGAATTGGACCTATCGTTTGCAATATGACAATGCTGATCTGATCTTACGTCGTCCACCGAAAGGCACCAAAGCCAAATCAGCGCATGATATGGCGCGTGAATACAATGTGCAGAAGCATCTTGCACCGTTCTACCCTGTCCTGCCTGAAATGATTGCATTGTGTCAGGATGATAGTGTAATTGGCTGTGATTTCTATGTGATGAAACGGATTGAGGGTATTATTCCACGTGCCAATCTACCTAAAGAATTACAATTGGATCAGTCACAAGTTCAACAGTTGTGTTTGAATGTGCTGGATAAGCTGATTGAGTTGCATCAAGTGCCGTATCAGGGTACTGAGCTGGAAAAACTGGGCAAGGGCGATGGTTACTGCCGCCGTCAAGTTGAAGGTTGGGATGCACGTTATAGTAAAGCGCTTACGCCAAATGTTCCCGATTTTGCTTTTGTGCGCCAGTGGTTGCTGGAACATATTCCTGCCGATTCTAAAACTTGTGTGATTCATAATGACTGGCGTTTTGATAATGTCATTTTAGATCCACAACAACCGACTCAGGTGATTGGTGTACTGGATTGGGAAATGGCGACACTGGGCGATCCGTTGATGGATTTAGGCAGTGCCCTCGCCTACTGGATTCAGGAAGATGACGATGCCCTGATGAAATCCAGCCGCCGTCAGCCAACCAATCTAAAAGGCATGCTGACACGCCAGCAGGTGGTGGATTACTATCTCGATAAAACAGGCCTACAACCAGAAAATTGGGCTTTCTATGAAGTATTTGGTTTATTCCGTTTGGCGGTGATTGCTCAACAGATTTATTATCGTTATTACCACCAGCAAACCGATAATCCTGCATTTAAGGATTTCTGGATTTTGATTCATGCCTTGCATATTCGGGCGTTAAAACTGATTGCAGCAAACAATGCTGAAGCACAGCAATTGATTCCTGAATATGGCGCAAAACTACAGGATATTTTAAAACGATGAGCACAATCTATTTGGTGCGACATGGGCAAGCCTCATTTGGTGCGGCAAGTTATGATCAGCTTTCGGCCAAAGGTGAACAGCAGGCACAGGTGGTGGGTGATTTTTTTAAGCAAACCCTGAAACATCCCCCACTGGTGGTTGCGGGTTCAATGCAGCGTCATCAACAAACCGCACAGTGGGCCTTGTCGAAAAGTTTCCATGATGCACCGATTCAAACCCAATCGGCATGGAATGAGTTTGATCACCAGCATGTGTTTTCCCAATACGAACCACGGTTTAATCAACCTGAATTGCTCAAACAGGATGTTGAACTGGTT
Source organism: Acinetobacter sp. UBA2063 (assembly GCF_002333245.1). Classification (NCBI taxonomy): domain Bacteria; kingdom Pseudomonadati; phylum Pseudomonadota; class Gammaproteobacteria; order Moraxellales; family Moraxellaceae; genus Acinetobacter; species Acinetobacter sp. UBA2063. The sequence goes on along the minus strand of NZ_DDAH01000250.1, from coordinate 463 downwards.
GCCAATCCTCGTGCCTATCTGGGCAAAATTTTTGATGGTGCGATTGACCGCTGGATTGGAGCGCAATATGACCATGAATATCATGAGACTTGGTTAGGCTTTCAATCGCGTGTAGAAAATGCCTTACAAACCCTGTGTGAGCATCTTGATGCGACACAACAGCGTCAAGCCGTGGTATTTAGTTCAGGCGGCGTGATTTCTGTGGCGGTTGGCAAGGTTTTGGGTTTGCATGCCAAACAGATTTTTGCACTGAACTGGTCCATCACCAATGCCAGTATCACCACGCTGCGTTGGGTGGATGGGCGTTTGCAGTTACTCAGTTTTAATGAGCATCACTACTTAAAAGCACATGATGCTGAACTTTTAACATGGATTTAAAAAAACAATAGGTGGCAGACATGGCAAAGACGATTTTAATTACAGGTGCAAGTTCAGGTTTGGGTGCAGGTATGGCGCGCGAGTT
>NZ_DDAH01000024.1:0-5053 GCF_002333245.1 Acinetobacter sp. UBA2063 | reverse complement strand
TACATTGAGGACAGGTTGAGGCAGGTTGGCTTAATGTTAACTTACTTTGATCAATAAGTGGTTGCTCTGGATGAAGCAGCATTTGGCATTCCTGATGCCATTCTTGCTCCATCATTTTTGGCGTACGAAAAATGACAACGTTGAGAAAACTACCAATACATAGACTCAAAAGCCCAACTGCTAGGTACAGTGCAGTTGGGTTCTCGATAAAATAAGAGAGTGATTGTTGCATTAGACCACAGAACCCATTTGGAAGATTGGCAGATACATGGCAATGACAAGACCACCAACAAGTACGCCTAAAATAGCCATAATCAATGGTTCCATCATTGAGGTTAAGCCATCGACCGCATTATCCACTTCATTTTCATAGTGGGTCGCCACTTTGTCTAGCATACTATCCAAGGCACCTGATTCTTCACCAATTGCAACCATTTGAATCGCCATGGATGGAAAACGGTTAGAAACGCGCATCGCAAAGTGCAACTGTTGGCCTGTGGCGACATCTTCACGGATTTTCATCACTGCTTCTTCGTAAATCACATTATTTGTTGCACCTGCTGTAGATTCAAGAGCATCAATCAGTGGTACACCTGCTGCAAAGGTGGTGGCTAGGGTACGACTATAGCGGGCAATAATGGCTTTATATACTAAATCACCAAAAATTGGTGCCTTGAGTGCCATTTTATCTAAAAGATCACGAAACTTCTTGCTACGTTTCTTTGCCTCAAGAAAAGCGGTAATAATTGCGCCAATCACGATGATAAGAATAAACCAGTATTCCTGCATCCACTTGGACATATTGACGACCATTTTAGTAAAAGCGGGCAGGTCTGCACCAAAGGAACTAAACAGATCCTGGAAAACAGGAACCACTTTGACCATCAGAATAATGGTTACGACCACTGCAACCACAATGACTGTGGCTGGATATTTCATGGCCTTTTTAATTTTTTGTTTGAGTAATTCACTTTTTTCCTTATAAATCGCTACACGATCCAGCATGGTTTCAAGGGCACCTGATTGTTCACCAGATTCAACTAAGGAACAAAAAAGGTTGTCAAAATACTGAGGATATTTTTTCAGGGCGCCTGCAAAAGTATTCCCCCCTTCTACTTCACCCTTAATCCCCAACACCACTTCGCGCATGGCAGGATTTTCCAGGCCTTCGGCAACGATTTCAAAACCTTGCACTAATGGCACACCAGCTTTCATCATAGTCGCTAATTGGCGGGTAAAGATGGTGATATCTAGTGTGGTGACTTTCTTTTTCATTAATCCTTCGAGAATGTTTTTACGTTTTTCCCGAATATTCTTGATGGTCACACCTTGTTTACGTAAGGTGACTTTTGCTAAAGCCATATTACGTGCTGGTAATTCCCCTTTAATTTTTGCCCCTTTACGATCGACCCCTTCATAGGCAAAAGTAGGCATCATTTGCGCTTTTTTCGCTGCCATGATTCTTAATCCTTTTTATTGATTTTATTCACTGGTGACTCGGTTGACTTCCTGTAGGGAAGTAATCCCCTGTATCACTTTTTTCAAACCCGAACGTCGTAAATTGTTGAATCCCGCTTTTTCCGAGGCTGCTGCAATTTCCAGGGCATTACCATCTTCCATAATAATTCTGGATATTTCTGGCGTCACTTTCATGACTTCATAAATACCGACACGGCCCTTGTAGCCTTCCCTGCATTCACTACAGCCTACAGGTTGAAATATCTTAAATTCTGGGTCCGTGAGATCCTGTTCAGTAAAACCGAGTTCTAGCAGACTCTGTTTTGGAATTTCAACAACTTCCTTACATTGAGCACATAATCGACGTGCTAAGCGTTGTGCAATCACTAGGTTGACTGAAGTGGCGATATTAAAGGAGGGTACCCCCATGTTGCGTAATCGAGTTAAAGTTTCTGGCGCACTGTTGGTGTGTAGCGTTGACATCACCATGTGGCCTGTCTGAGCGGCTTTAATGGCGATTTCGGCTGTTTCTAAATCACGAATCTCACCGACCATAATTACATCAGGGTCTTGACGTAAGAAAGCCTTTAATGCAGCAGAGAAAGTCAATCCTGTCTTTGGATTCACGTTGACCTGATTAATGCCTTCCAAGTTAATTTCCACAGGGTCTTCTGCTGTTGAAATATTGGTATCTTCAGTGTTTAGAATATTTAGACCAGTATATAGCGATACAGTTTTACCAGAACCTGTTGGACCTGTAATCAGTAGCATTCCTTGAGGCTTTTCAAGTGCTTCCATGAATAATGCTTTCTGGTTATCTTCATAGCCTAATGCTTCAATGCCGAGCATAGCACTTGATGGATCCAAAATACGAAGTACTAATTTTTCACCAAACAGGGTGGGTAAAGAGTTGACACGGAAATCAATCGCTTTGGTTTTTGACAATTTAAGTTTAATACGACCATCTTGAGGCATTCGTTTTTCAGAAATATCCATTTGGGACATCACTTTTAAACGAGAGGCAAGTCGATTCGCCATTTGTAAAGGTGGGGTAGCAATCTGGCGTAATACACCATCCACGCGGTATCGTACTCGATACATTTTTTCATACGGTTCAAAATGTAAGTCTGATGCACCCATCCGAATCGCATCAATCAATAATTTATTGATATATTTTACAATCGGAGACTCCTCTCCTTGGGCAGGTTCATCATCATCTTTAGGTGTGTCTGTCACGACATCCACATCTAGGTCAAAATCTTCACTATCACCGAAATCAAAGCTACCACTGTCACCAAACTGTTGTTCAATCAGTTTCTCAAGCTTGTTATGTTCAACAATAATCGGTTCAATATTAAGCTTGGTGTTAAAGCGAATGGCATCTAATGAATCAATATTGGTTGGATTGCTCGTAGCAACATACAAAATTTGTCCACGTTGTATTAACGGAACAACACGATGTTTTTGTATCAGCTTGTTGTCTGTTAAATCTTTGGGTAATAAGGCTGTATCATATACAGCAAGGTCAAAAAGAGGCTCATCGAATTCATGGGAAATACTTTCTGCAACTGTGAGTGGTGAGAGGCGTTGATGCTCAATCAGGTGAGCCACAATATCCTGTTGGGCCTTTTTTGCCGCATCAATGGCATTCTGCATGTTTGATGCAGACAAATGCCCCTCTTCGACTAAACGCCGAATGAACCCTGAAAATTTTGGAGACGTATGTAAACCTGACATCTGTCCGCCTTGTGACAATAAATGTTTATAATAGCTATCTTACAAAATTATACTTTTGTTGGGTAAAAATACTACTGGAGAAAGTGTCGTTTTTGACTTGATTCGTATCTAAAACGTTGAACTGATCGAATTTTTTACAAATTAATTTTCTAAAACCAAGACAATTAGCTAAAAATGAAAATAATAAAATCCGTCAGGAAATGACCTACTTTCAAATAAATAGAATGCTATTCCCTTGTAACATTAATTTTTACAAACAACTGTACAGTGGTTATCAGGTTAAACCAGATAAAAAAACTGAATTTTATAAAAATCCGTGTAAAATATGCAGCATTTTTTAGAAATTAGCAGTAGACCAAAGTATGTCGACTCCGACCATTACCCCTTGGGTTGTTGGCAATTGGAAAATGAATCCAATGCATGCTGACGCTCTTCAATTAATAGAAGAATTTAAACGGCTATTACAACAGGACAATATTTTGCCTGAGCAATGCCATATTGGTATGGCACCGATTGCAATTGCGCTTACAAGTATTCAGGCACAGCTCAAGGATGCGGTTCGGACAATTTACACGGTGGCTCAGGATGTATCGCGTGTAGCGGGAACGGGTGCGTATACAGGTGAAGTGAGTGCAGAATTGCTCAAGGATAGCCAAATTGATTTTGTTTTGGTTGGCCATTCCGAGCGTCGTGAATTATTTGGTGATGGTGTCGAAACGCTTCAGTCAAAATTGTATAATGCGTTGAATGCTGGTCTCAATGTGATTTACTGTGTGGGTGAAAGCCTTGAGCAGCGTGAGCAGGGACTGGCTGAGCAAGTGGTATTGCAACAAATCTGTGATATCGCCTCAGTGGTGAAGCCTGAACAGTGGCAAAATATTGTGGTTGCTTATGAGCCGATCTGGGCGATTGGTACGGGAAAAACTGCGTCACCAGCAGATGCCCAAACCATGCATGCAAAAATCCGTGAGGGGCTAAAGCAAATTACACCTGTAGGTGCGCAAATGGCGATCTTATATGGTGGCAGTGTTAAGCCTGAAAATGCGGCTGAATTGGCGGCATGTCCAGATATTAATGGCGCTTTAGTGGGTGGGGCATCACTCAACGCGCAATCTTTTTACCAAATTGCAAAAGCATTTGCACAAAATAAGTAACGGGGAATAGAAATGTATAGTTTTATACTCGTTGTACATATCATTTTAGCAATCTTGATTATTGCATTGGTTTTGGTACAACAAGGTAAGGGTGCGGAAGCAGGCGCGTCATTCGGTGGCGGTGGTGCGGCAACAGTATTTGGTGCATCTGGGGCGGGAAATTTCCTGACCCGTTTAACTACTATCTTTACCGCATTGTTTTTCGTCACCAGTTTAACCCTGGCGGTTTTTGCGAAAAAACAGACCATAGATGCCTATAGTTTAAAAACTGTGCAAAGTTCAACGTCTGTTCCTACAACATCGCCTGAAACTTCATCAAATGCACCGAAAACGACAGAATAAGTCGAATTAATCCTTTCCTTTTGGGATTTAAAGGAATAGAATGCGTCCCAGAAAGCTGCGGTGGTGGTGGAATTGGTAGACACGCTACCTTGAGGTGGTAGTGCTTTCGGGCGTGGGGGTTCAAGTCCCCCCTTCCGCACCAAGCTTAATAACCAGTAAGTTTGGTGTTGCAGTGATTGTTGATGCGGGATGGAGCAGTCTGGTAGCTCGTCGGGCTCATAACCCGAAGGTCGTTGGTTCAAATCCAGCTCCCGCTACCATTTGATTAAGGTGCAACTTAATCAGGCAAATGTAAAAAACTTCAATTGACTTTTTTTTATATTTGTATATACTTTTTGCACGTTGATGCGGGATGGAGCAGT
>NZ_DDAH01000237.1:0-4483 GCF_002333245.1 Acinetobacter sp. UBA2063 | reverse complement strand
CTGACCATTCCTAGTGTTTTTGTTGCGTTCTGATGTATGAATACATCATGAAACAAATTAGCTGTGTTTTGTTGACGCTGGTTCTACCTCAATTGGTTTTTGTTCAGCCACAATTTCAGGTTCATCTTCTGTGATTATCTCATCCTGCTGTGCAGTCAAGGCAGGTTGTTGTTCAGCATGTTCATGCTCTTCAACATATTGGCTTGCCAGTTGCTGGATACCAGTTTCCACCTTTTCCTCCACAGATGGCTGATCGGCAGCATTTTCTTTTGCCCGAACATCAACATGGGTAATCACATCATTTTTAGTTGCTTCCGCTGTAGACGGTTTATGTGATTCAGTTTCAATTGGATTTAACAGTTTTGGACTGGCCTTGCGAAGCAAGGCTTCGGCCTTGTAATAAGCAGCCAAAGGGGAAATCTTTTCATCTGGATGCTCATTTAAATAGAAACGTGCCGCACCAAATACTGACTGAGACTTATGCCCTACATCCTCAAGCAGTTTCCAGCTATAAAAGCTGCCCAATGCCGCACCTGCCACAGGAGTCAGCTTACCAATCACAGAGGCTTGGGGAATACGGTTGAGCCATCCCCACTTAAATTGTCCCTCATCATCAACTAGCCATTTCCTGATCATTTCAATATCGTTATTTGAACCCAACAATTGCTGGAACTGTTGCAGGTCATGGGTTTCCAGCATGGATTTCACGGCTTTCAATGTAAGTAGCAGGGTTTGCTTTTCCGCCACAAGGCTCAAATCAATTTCCTTGAAAATAAATGCAACAATTTCCTGGTCTGTGTCGCCATTGAGGTCAAAGCCATGGGAACGACCTGTTTGATATACAGTTCTCAATGCCAGAACTATTGAGGCAGGAATGTCTATTGCCGCACCCCACACCCCTGTTGCACCTGTAATCAAACCCTGCACCGCAGCCAAAAGCTTGTTCTGTTCAATCAAGGCCTGACTCAGACGCTGGGAACGACCTGTATCCCTGGTGAGTTCAGCAATGTCTTTCACCCCTGCCTCCTCAAGAATTTTTTCTGTTAAAGAGGTGTTTGAACTAAACTCATTTAGCCACTGAAACAGGTATTCAGAGACTTTTTCCCCAAGGTCTGGCGATATAAAGGTGGCGAAATTATTGACCCGCGTGTAATGACGACCCAGCAACTGGTTTGACAGTTTAGGCAATTGCTGGCGCAGCATCTGTTGTGGTGTTTCATACCTTTCCACCTCAAATGGAGGTTTGAAGCGGGCACTTCCCTCAATCACATTTGATGAATGGGCGAGTTCCGCTGCGGAAGTCGTTGGGGCAAGCTGACGTTTTTGTAATTCTGAACTGAGCTTTTTAGCCACTCCAAAGGCCTGTGCCAATAAACCTGAAGATTGCTTATTTTGGGATTTTGTCATCAAATACCTCTGCTCTGTAATTGTGTGCATTTCTAGGTAGATACTAGGTTGAATATCTATTTATCTCAACTTTTATGTGTGTACTTTCATTACGTTTCGTCACAACATGACTGATATTTACTAATATTTACACAACTGGAAATAGGCATAAAATTTGCCATAAGAAATAAAAAACCTTTCTGCTATCATGGTGTCATTCACTTATAAGCTGTTTTAATCGTTATATTCTCCTGATTTATGAATAACGATTATCGTACATAGCTTAGCATTACCATAAAAGGGATCTGTAAATGAAACGTGTTGTAATCACTGGTATGGGCATCAACTCATGCATCGGCAACTCTTTGGAAGAGGTTACTCATTCTTTAAAAAATGGAATCTCTGGGACACGTTTTAACCCAACTTATGCTGAACTTAATTTCAAGAGCCATGTCAGCGCGGCGGCTGTTCAAGATTTTGATGGCATTGACCGTAAAATTAAACGTTTTATGGGTGTCTGTGCCATGTATGCCTACAATGCGGCGATTGCGGCGGTAGAAAATGCAGGCCTTAAACAGGAAGACCTGGCCAATAACCCACGTTATGGGATTACAGGTGGTAGTGGCGGTAATTCAACCGCCTCTGTTGCTGAAATGGTGAAACTTTTAGAGGAAAAAGGCGCACGTAAAATTGGACCTTTCTTTGTTCCACGCAATATGAGCAACACCATTACTGCAAACGTTGGTGTGTCATTAAAACTTCAGGGTATCGCTCACTCCATTACCAGTGCATGTGCGACATCTGCCGATGCGATTGGCTATGCTTACAACCTGATTCAACTTGGTAAACAAGACCTGATGCTGGCAGGTGGTGGTGAAGAAGATCACTGGTCTCAAAGCCTGCTTTTTGATGCAATGGGCGCATTGTGCTCTAAATATAATGATAGCCCAGAAACAGCTTCACGTCCTTATTCAAAAGACCGTGATGGTTTCGTCATTGCAGGCGGTGGTGGTTTCGTTATTCTTGAATCACTGGAACATGCTCAGGCCCGCGGTGCTAAAATTTTGGCGGAAGTTGTCGGTTATGCAGCGAATAGTGATGGTGCTGACATGGTTGCGCCAAGTGGTGAAGGTGCAACCCGCTGTATCCTCATGGCACTGGAAGAAGCCAAACAACATGGTGTTGAGCAGATTGATTATATCAACACGCATGGTACCTCCACCCCTGCTGGTGATGTGACGGAGCTTAAAGCAATCGAACGTGCTTTTGGTGAAGGTCAGGTTCCACCATTAAGTTCAACCAAATCCATGACGGGTCATAGTCTGGGTGCCGCTGGTGTTCAAGAAGCGATTTATTCTGTACTAATGATGCAAAATGACTTTATTGCACCAAATATCAACGTCACAGAACTGGATGAGGGCGCACAAGGTTTCGATATTGTACTTGAAAAACGTGATGCAAAACTGAATACTATCATGAGTAACAGTTTTGGCTTTGGCGGTGTAAACGCCTGCCTCATTTTCAAGAAGTGGGATGCATAATCCCACCTAGGATGATCGATGGATGCACCTTCTGATGCTTTCTTGTGGGTTAAAGCATTACATATTATCGCTGTGGTGTGTTGGTTCGCTGCATTATTCTATCTGCCTCGTCTTTATGTTTACCATGCGATGAGTGAAGATACTGTCAGTCATCAGCGCTTTGAGGTCATGGAACGTAAATTGTACCGTGGCATTATGTGGCCATCCATGATTGCTACACTCATCACCGCCCATTTCCTTGTGGACTGGGGGGATGCCACCAGACACTATCATGAAGCGTTATGGTTTTATCTTAAAGTCGGTTTGGTGGGTTTACTGGTGATTTACCATTTTGTATGTGGTTATTACCGTAAAAAACTGATTGGTAATGCCCACTACAAATCACATAAGTTTTGGCGGTTCTTTAATGAAATGCCCACCCTGATCCTACTTGCAGTGGTCATTTTAGTTGTGGTAAAACCTCAGTTTTAACTGGGGTTTTTCTTTTCAAGTGAAGATAATTCCCAACAATAATTTTAATCCCAGATATCATCAAATATGTCCCAGCCCACACAATCGTTGATACAGAGATTAGAAGCCAGATTTATTTCCAGCCTAATTGTTCATTTCAGGATAAATGAATTTGAATGTCGTGGACTCACGCAGGGTGAAGTGGAGATTGCACAGCAGGTTTTTGGCAACCTGATCAACTATGATCAGGTAAGAATTTTTAATACCCCTTATTTACCTTGGCAGCCAGCCAATATTTTTATCGCACCGAATGGCAATTTATTCGCATGTCAACCCTCTTTCAGTGCAGACTATTCAAAATGCTCAATGGCATTACAGGGTGTTTTTATTCATGAGCTGGCACATATTTTACAATACCAGCAACAGACTAATGTCATTCTGAAAGGTGCAATCCTACAACTGGGCTATTATCTAAGTTTTAAAAAATACAATCCTTACTGTTATCCATTTATTCAGGGCAAAGCTTTTGAGGATTATAATATTGAACAGCAGGGTGACATTGCACGAGATATTTTTTTCAGGAAAATTCCAAATATCATTAAAAAATAAAAAGCCCCGTGATTTTATCCACAGGGCTTTTTAGGTAATTGGATCGCAATCTACTTTAAACAATAGAGCCTTTGCGAGCTTCTGGGCTGTGTTCATGACTATCATCCATTTCAGTCGTAAAATCCACACGCATTGCATCCTTAACAATTGTACCAACACGCCCTACGCCAATTACCAAACCAAATGCAACCACTGGAAATAAAATTACTGGAATCATTACTACTTACCTCTCATGTTAAAAATCAGGTTCTTCTGAACTTATTTAAGTTCCTGCTCTTGTTCTCGGAACATGACTGTACCAATACGACCAACAACCACAGCCAGACCAAATGCAATTACAGGAAACCATACTACTGACATAGCGAATACCTCTTTTTTTCTGATCATGTATTACAACATGATGCTTCATTGGATAACAATAGTGTACACATGTTCACATTAATTAAGATAATAGCAGTGTACAGTTGTACACTCAAGCGTAGCAAAGTAACTCCCGA
>NZ_DDAH01000234.1:8030-12164 GCF_002333245.1 Acinetobacter sp. UBA2063 | reverse complement strand
TTATCAAAAAATCAAATTCCTGGGTACTTACAGTTTAGGCCTGCAATGTCCTCACATTTTTAAACGACTTTATTTATAGCAAAATTCAAACAAGAATAAAGCTTTCTCCCTCTAAATTTATAAAAAAGACATTCCGAAGAATGCCTTTGTAAATTTATGAGGTTTTTGCAACCTGTATCTGTCGATGTTCAGAATGCAGGTAGTCATCCGACTGCATTTCCAGCAATCTTGAACGGGTACGCTCAATTTCAAAAGCCAATTTCTGACCTTCATAAAGCTCAATAATTGAATCTTCTGACGTCAGCAATAATTTCACCCCACGATCATAAAACTCATCGACCAGATAAATAAAACGTCGGGTTCCTTCTGACAGGAAATCGGTCAAATTCGGAATATTGCTGACCAATACAGTATTGTAAATATTGGCAATTTCAATAAAGTCTGCTGGACTACGTGGCTTAAAGCATAATTCAGAGAATTCACACCACAATACATCTTCGGTATGCCCCAGCGTCTCTACCACACGATTGTTAATCATGATGGGTGTATTCGACTTGGTTTGAGTATGTGTAAGCGATTGGAAACGTTCAAGCATCCATGACTGGGCATCACTGCTTAATGGATATTTAAACAACTGTGCCTGTTTCAAAACTCGTAAACGGTAATCAATGCCTGCATCAACATTTAAAACCACACAGTTTTTCTGTACCAGTGTAATCGTGGGCATAAAACGGTCACGGTGAATCCCGTTTTTATATAAACCCTCTGGCGCAATGTTTGATGTTGCAATCAGGGTAATGCCACGCTCAAATAGTTTCTGGAATAAATCACTAAGAATCATTGCATCTGTCACGTTCGACACAAAGAACTCGTCAAAACAAATCACAACTGCATTTTTATAAATTTGATCGGCCACTGCATCCAGAGGATTACGCTGGCCTGAAAGCTTGTTTAATTCTTTATGGACGTGCTGCATAAAGTGATGAAAATGCATACGGGTCTTGCGGCGGAACGGGACAGCATCATAAAACTGGTCCATTAACCAAGTCTTGCCACGGCCTACACCGCCCCACATATAAACCCCTTTTGGATAGGTCTGACGACGGAAACGTCGAAATGCTTTCTTGGAAGCTTTATAACGAGTGAGTAATTCTTTCCATACTCGATCTAACTCTTGCACTGCCTGAGCCTGAGCTTCATCAGGCATAAACTGACCTGACTCAAGCGCTTGAGTATAGCGTTCAGCAGGTGATGCAGGAATAAATGCAGTGCTATGTGAGTCTGGTTTAGAATTTGACATAAGGACTTATTGCAATTTTAATTGGTGAAAATTATATCGAACATTGAGTTCAAAGGCATTAGATTTTAGGCTTAATTATCATGCTGTTTAAACATCATAATCTACCATTTTTAATTATTTAGCTATTTCGATGATATTGTCTAGGGCTTTGTCCAAACCATCTTTTAAAGGCATGATTAAATGCTGCAGGTTCAGAATATCCCAACATTTCGGCCACTTGCTCAATCGAATACGAACTGTTTTCAATGAATTTTAATGCCTTTTGCTTGATGAGCCTTTCCCGAATTTCCTTATAGCTGGTCTGCATTTGCTGTAATTGGTGCCTTAAAGTTCGTTCAGGCATGTTCAATGCACAGGCTGTTTCCGTCATGGTTGGAATCACGCCATTCTGCAGTTCCAGATAATCTTCAACATATTCGACAACGGTCAGCTTGAGGTTTTCATTCTTCTCCAGCTTTGCTAAATCCTGTAGGCATTTTTCCTCATACACCCGATAGGTCAATGTATCTGCGGAGGGGACTTTAATTTGCAGGATTTGAATATCGTCCAGAATGAATGCCGCCTGATCACAATCAAATTTGACATCCTGCCCATAATAGTCCTGATAGGCAGCCATCAATGCCAAGTCTTTTGGCCTTTTAAATGGTAATTCAATTTGAATGTGAGGAATTTCCAGCCCCATCATTTTAAAAATATCTTGTAAAAACCTATAGGTACCTGAGATTTCACATTGTGCTCGGAGATGACGCATGCCTTGAATCAAATACATTAATCCGAGGATAGATCTCTTCATAATTCCAAATGCAATTCTCAAGACTTTAATGTTGTACTATAAAAAAGCATGTAAATGAATTGCCGAAATGATCAAGTTCTGCGTCTATACAATCATATTTAATCTTGATAAAACCTTTAAACTTGCACAAAACTTAGCTGTGTAGGGGGGGTGGGCTATGCGTAATGCGAACAAGGATGCAATTCAAAAAACCAAAGTTGCCATTATTGGTGCAGGTTTTGGTGGTTTGGCAATGGCTATTCGACTATTACAAAGTCAAATCAATGATTTTGTGATTTTGGAAAAGACCAATGATGTGGGTGGCACATGGCGAGAAAACCAGTATCCAGGTGCAGCCTGTGATGTTCAATCGCATATGTATTCCCTTTCATTTGCACCTAAAACCGACTGGTCCAAACGTTACGCAGAAGCAGATGAAATTTTTACTTATATTCAGGATATTACTGAACAATATAAATTAAAAGATTATTGTAAATTTAATCATGAAGTGACTCATGCTCAGTTTGATGAAAACCGCAATGTCTGGACTGTAGAATTTAAAGACCAGCCAACACTTGAAGCACAATTTGTTATTTTTGCTTCTGGTCCACTGCATGTTCCCCAAATTCCACACATTAAAGGGATTGAGAAATTCAAAGGCAAAGTCTTCCATTCTTCAAAATGGGAACACGATTATGATTTAAGTGGTAAATCTGTTGCCTCTATTGGTACAGGTGGCAGTGCCATTCAGTATATTCCTGAAATTGCACCCGAAGTAAAACAGCTTTATGTGTTTCAGCGTACTGCAGCATGGGTCATCCCACGTGATGAACGTAAATATTCACAACTCAGCAAGACTTTGTTCAAGGCATCGAATATTTATCGCCAAATCCATCGTACCCGCTTGTACTGGACCAATGAGTCTCGTGTCGTGCCGATTGTACAACCTCAGATCATGAAATATGGTCAAAAGCTTGCAGAAGCCTTTATTCGTTTTCAGGTGAAAGATAAAGAACTCGCCAAGAAACTAACTCCTGATTTCGTCATGGGTTGTAAGCGTATTTTGATTTCCAACAAATACTTTCCAACCTTTAACCGTAAAAACGTTGAACTGGTTACAGATGCTATTCAGGAAATTACTGCAAATGGCATCATCACCAAAGATGGTAAAGAACGTCAGATTGACTGCCTGATTTATGGTACAGGTTTTATTACCGATCCACGTATCTACTTAAAGCATTTTGATTGTGTCGGTCGTAATGGCATTGAGCTGAAACAGGCATGGAAAGATGGCGCTGAAAGTTACTATGGCATTGCCACCAAGAACTTCCCGAACCTGTTCCAGCTACTTGGTCCTAACACAATCTTAGGGCATAACTCTGTGATTTTCATGATTGAATCACAAGTGAACTATATTCTACAGTTGATCCAGACCGTGGATAAAACAGCTACTCAGGCGATTGAAATCAAGCATGATGCACAAGATCAGTTCAACGAACGTGTACAGGAACAGCTTAAAGGTACGGTATGGCAAGCAGGTGGCTGTAGCAGTTGGTATCAGGCGGCTGATGGCAAGAACTTCTCTCTATGGCCAACTTATACCTGGAAATACTGGTTAGAAACGCGTAAAGCGAATGTTGCTGATTATAATTTTATGAGTAATGACGCTAAGCAATCAAAAAAACAAGTCGCTTAAATTGTAATGATAAACGAGAGGATAATTTATGATCCTCTCCTTTATTGTTTTAAGGTTCGTAATAATCGCCATTACCTGACATTGGTGTGGTGTAGTAAACATCCACATACGGACGCTTGTGATCTTTTAGTGGAAAACGTTTCACTAAAATCATGGCATACGTATTTTCAATATGCTGATAATCTTCAATTTGATCTTGTTTAATAATTTGCCACTGTCCTTTTTCCCGATTCTCCCATAATCCGACCTCTTTAATTTCACGAATCTTTAAGCATTGTGGTCGTTCGGAAGCTGCGCTGTTATTTTCACAAGATACGAAATGAGGAAAAACCTCAAATGTTAAAATTTCAGGTTTAGACTGATATT
>NZ_DDAH01000234.1:0-7875 GCF_002333245.1 Acinetobacter sp. UBA2063 | reverse complement strand
TTCAGGTGTCATTTTTCCTACAAATGAATACTGCTGACTATCTAACATTTTAAATGTTAAGGTTGGTTGAGCAATATTAGTTGAATCCAAGGTAAATATAGCCTGCTTGTCTTGATCAAATAAATTTGTCGCTAATACTTCTTGTTTTGCTAATTCATCAGGACATCCCATAGCGGTTAGCACAAAACTTTCTGTCGCAATTAATTTTTTCCCCTGAATTTTATAAGGCGCACCCCCAGCATTACACCCTGTATTCACCCCAACACTATTATTTTCAAAGTTTAATTTAATTGGAGGATTCTCATTCGGGGGTTGATATTGCCAAACATATGAAGTTAATATTTTCTCTGGATCTAATGAAATTTTTTTTGGCTCCTGTACAACTGGGGTACAAGCAAGTAAACCCACACTACAGCATAAAAAGAAAAATATAGATTTAACTTGCATTTAGTCCCTCCTCCATACCTATCTGCTGATATTTTGTATAGCACTTTTCTGGGCATAATGGATGAATCATATACTGGGATAAAATAAAAAATTAAGCAACTTCAATGGATGTTACCCTGGCAATGGTGAAGCAATCATGTGGTACGTATTATGTACCTCATGCCATGATGAGCGGATTAATTCTTTCGCTACTCCCCCCCTATTGATAACTCTGTTTTTAAATCTGAAATTCTAATGAATATCAGTTGAATTGATCAAATCAATATAAAAGGCAAACACAAGTTCGCCCTTACATGAAGATCTATCGATTTAAATCGAAGCTAAAATAGACTTGAGCATCTCAGTTGGGTTTTCTGCCTTGGTAATTGGACGGCCAATGACCAAATGGGTTGAACCATCTTGCATTGCCTGTTTAGGTGTCACAATACGTTTCTGGTCATCTGCATTCGAACCCTCAGGACGAATACCAGGTGTTACCAATGCAAAATCTGCCCCTAACATTTCACGAAGAATTTTTGCTTCCTGTGCCGAACATACTACACCATCCAGGCCACTCTCTTGAGTGAGCTTGGCCAAGCGTTTAACTTGCTCTACAGGTTCGATATCCAAACCAATATCACGCAAATCTTCACGTCCCATTGACGTTAAAACAGTCACTGCAATCAATTGTGTTTGATAATTTCCTGCTTGCAAACGCTCAACACAGGTTTCCATCATCTTGCGACCACCAGATGCATGTACATTGACCATCCAAACACCTAGATCAGCCGCCGCACAAACCGCCTGAGCGGTGGTATTCGGAATATCATGGAATTTTAAATCCAAAAAAACTTCAAAACCCTTGTTCTTTAAGTTTTTAACAACAGATGGACCTTCATGAGTAAAAAGCTCTTTGCCTACTTTGACACGACATAGAGTAGGATCAAGTTGTTCCACAATTGTCAGAGCGTCGTATTCGCTTTTTGCATCCAAGGCAACAATGATACTCAAGAGCTTTTCTTCCCAATAAAAATAAAGCCCATATTATAATGGGCTTTTATTTTCTGTGTGAATATCCAGCACAGTTTTTTCATGTCTTGTACTTGCAGCAGCCTGAGCAGCAGCTTGTTGAGCCACCTGAATTTGTTCTTTTCTCAGATGATCAATGTCTTTACGTAAACGTTTAATTTCCCAATTGGTTTGGAAAACCCTAAATACCTGGACACCAAGAAGTAGACCAACAACAATGCCTAATGCCAATGTTAATAGAAGCAATAGACCTAAACGCATCGCAGGGACTTGGGTAAACAATAAGTTTACCTCCAACTCTGCTGGGTTCTGCAAAACCAAGGCAAGCAAATAACCAAATATAGCAATAAGTAATGCAATTAATATATAACGCATACACACCTCGAATATTATTCAGCAGATTCGTTTACCGCATCACGAAGTGCTTTACCTGGTTTAAAGTGAGGAACGGCTTTCGCCGCAACATCAACAGCCTTACCTGTTTTAGGGTTACGTCCTAAACGTGGTTCACGATGATGCAATGCAAAACTGCCAAAACCACGAATTTCGATACGATCACCATTTGAAAGCGCTTCAATCATTTGGTCAATCATGATCTTAACTGCATCTTCAACTAAAGGTTCAGCCAAGTGTGGGTTTTTAAGTGCAATCCGTTCAATCAAATCAGATTTATTAAGTGCTTCAGTAGTCATTGATGACCTCTTTAATTATTGCTACTTTTTAATGTTTTTAATAATAACCTGTTTAAATACAAAACGGTAGCGCAGTACATAAATACTACGCTACCGTTTACAGTATTTTTGTATAAAAAAGTACTTCTCTGTTACAAGAAACGTACTTTTTAACAAATTACTTCATTTGAGCTTTAATTAAGTCACCAATAGTCTTAGGACCATTGCTGTCAGCAACTTGTGTAGTAGCAGCTTGACGAGCATTGTTTACAGCTTCTTTCTCTTCAGCTTCGTCTTTCGCTTTGATAGACAAGTTGATTGAACGAGACTTGCGATCAACGTTGATGATCTTCGCTTCAACTTCCTGACCAACTTCTAGGAACTTGGTTGCATCTTCAACGCGGTCACGGTTGATTTCAGAAGCTTTAAGTGTTGCTTCGATGTCATCAGCCAATTTAACTGTAGCACCTTTCGCATCAACAGCAGTTACAGTACCTTTAACCAAGGCACCGCGCTCATTCGCAGCCAAGAAGTCATTGAATGGGTCGCTGTTCAATTGCTTGATACCAAGGCTGATACGGTTGCCTTCAGCGTCGACAGACAAGATAACCGCTTCAACTGTGTCACCTTTCTTGTAACGACGAATTGCTTCTTCGCCTTGCTCGTTCCAAGAAATGTCAGACAAGTGAACTAGACCATCGATACCGCCTGGTAAACCGATGAAGATACCGAAGTCAGTGATTGACTTGATCGTACCTGAAACTTTTTCACCTTTGTCGTGGTTCTTAGCAAACTCTTCCCATGGGTTAGCACGAGTTTGTTTGATACCAAGAGAAATACGACGACGCTCTTCGTCAACTTCAAGAACCATAACGTCAACTTCATCACCAATCTGAACAACTTTAGATGGGTGGATGTTTTTGTTAGTGTGGTCCATTTCAGAAACGTGTACTAAACCTTCAACGCCTTCAGCGATTTCTGCGAAACAGCCGTAGTCAGTTAAGTTCGTTACGCGAGCTTTAACGATAGAACCTTTAGGATAACGGTTCATGATCGCCAACCATGGATCTTCGCCTAATTGCTTAAGACCTAAAGATACGCGGTTACGCTCTTTGTCAAACTTAAGTACTTTAACAGTAACTTCTTGACCCACTTCAACCACTTCTGATGGATGCTTGATACGTTTCCAAGCCATATCTGTGATATGCAGAAGACCATCAATACCACCAAGATCAACGAATGCACCGTAATCTGTAAGGTTCTTGATTGTACCAGTAACAGTTTGACCTTCTTCAAGCTGAGCAAGCAATGCTTCACGGTCAGCTGAAGATTCAGCTTCCATTACGGCACGACGAGAAACCACAACGTTATTGCGTTTAGCATCAAGCTTGATAACCTTGAACTCCAACTCTTTACCTTCAAGGTGAGTTGTGTCGCGAATCGGACGAGTGTCAACCAAAGAACCTGGCAGGAATGCACGTACAGGACCAATGTCAACAGTGAAACCACCTTTAACCTTACCAGAGATAACACCAGTAACGATTTCGCCATCTTCAAAGATTTTCTCAAGTTTAGTCCAGGTTTCAGCACGTTTCGCTTTTTCACGTGATAAAACTGTTTGACCCATACCGTTGTCAAGCGCTTCAACAACAACATCAACTTCATCACCAACCTGAACTTCAAGTTCACGTTGTTCATTTAAAAACTCAGCACGGTCAACAACACCTTCAGATTTAAGGCCAGTGTCAACAGTTACCCAGTCAGAGTCGATACTAACAACGATACCTTTAATTACGGCACCTTTGTCAATATTAAGGGTTGATTCGCTTTCTTCAAAGAGGGCTGCAAAAGATTCGGTCATGATATACCTAAAAAATTCAACGGTCTTGGATCAGACAAGATCGGTTTAGTTAAGTTGTTACATAGCCATAAAATCTGACCAGACCATGCTTCAACTGAAAATTCATTGAATATCTATTTATATACGACTATCGATATAATCAACCATGAGCTTAAAGACCTCATCAATGCCTATTGTAGAGCTATCAATGATATAGGCGTCTTCCGCTGGCTTGAGCGGAGCGACTTCACGCTCCATATCTCTTTTATCTCTAGCCTGTATGTTAGATAAAATGTCGCTTATTTTAGCATCAAGCCCCATACCCTGCAACTGTTTTACACGTCGCTCAGCACGCGATTCGGCTGATGCCGTAAGGTATAGCTTGGCTTGCGCTTCAGGAAAAATTGAAGTTGCCATGTCACGGCCATCGGCAACCAGTCCTGGATGCTGGATAAATGCACGTTGACGTTCAAATAATGCCTTTCTTAATTCTGGCACAGTTGCCACTTTAGAAGCATACTCACCGACCTGCTCTGTTCGAATGGTATTGGTGACATCTTTCCCCTCAAGCAACACCTGCGTAGCGGTCTCATTTGATTTAAATTCAATATCCAAATGAGTTGCATCATCAACACATTGTTCCAGCCTTGCCTCAATCTGGTCCAACAAGCCCTTTTGAAATAATGACAGCCCGAGTAAACGATATAAAGCACCAGAGTCTAAAAGATTAAATCCATAATAAGCAGCTATTTTGGCTGCCAAGGTCCCTTTGCCAGAACCACTAGGACCATCAATCGTAATAATTTGAACTGTCATTCCTGTCTCTTATGAAGCAACTGATTTTGCTAATTTTGAAAAACCTAGTGTAATCGCTGCCTTGAGTTGTGCAAGAACTAATTTACTTACAAATGGTGCTTTTGCGGTAAATTCAATCTTATAGGTCACCAAAGTGATGTAGGGTGTAATTTCCCTAAAATCAATTTGTCCCAAATGATGTTTTACCAATGGGTTGTTAATCAGCTTATATTCAATCCGCTTGTTTTCTTCCAGCAGGGTAATCTCTTCCTGTAATGGCTTAATCGGGCCAAAACCCATACGACGAATTGAGCCGATGCCATCAGGACGTTGAGGGTCAGCAGAATCCTTTACCCGCACCACCTGTAAAGGTGCAAACGCCTTGTTGTAGGTTGCATGTTTTGACAATAAATCAAAAACATCAGAGATGGGTGCATTGAATTCTTTTTGTATGGTGATTGCATTACGCATAGCTTCGCCTTTTTGATCTAACCAAAATCATGGGAGGGCCTAGTTTGCCACAACTACAAGGGCATTATGAATCATTTAAGGGCGTTTTTGACGAATGGATTTTTCTCTTTT
Source organism: Acinetobacter sp. UBA2063 (assembly GCF_002333245.1). Lineage (NCBI taxonomy): Bacteria > Pseudomonadati > Pseudomonadota > Gammaproteobacteria > Moraxellales > Moraxellaceae > Acinetobacter > Acinetobacter sp. UBA2063. The sequence continues at coordinate 2,532 of NZ_DDAH01000234.1, read as the reverse complement.
CATCACGTCTACGCTTAAAAAACTCACTTAACTGGGATGAACACTGTGCCTGCATGCATCCCTGTTCGAAAGTGAATTTATGATTGTAATAGCCGCTTTCAAGTAGCTGTCTTGCACTGACCAACGAACCAGCTTTAGGCTCTGTTGTAGCAAACACTACTTTTTTGATACGGGCATGAATGAGTGCGCCAACACACATCGTACAAGGTTCAAGCGTCACATAAAGTGTGGCATCATCTGGCAAACGGTAATTATCTATAGCCTGACAGGCGGAACGAAGTGCCTGGATTTCAGCATGTGCAGTTGGATCAGAAAGCTTGATGGGTGCATTATAACCCGAACCAATCACCTTATTCTGGCTTACAATTACAGCCCCAACTGGAATTTCGTCCTGTGATGCGGCTAGGTTAGCCTGCTCATAAGCAAACTGCATCCAGTATTCATCATTCGTTTCAGTTGAACTCATATAGGGTTAAACAATCACACCATATTGTCTTAATAATGTATTCCAGCTATCAATCGTGGTCACTGGAGGGCAGTGAGATAAAATATCTTGTAATGTGATTTTCTCGGCTGCTTTCCATTCTGGTGATAAGTCCTTATCAACTAAACGTGCACGGACACCCTCGACAAAATCGGGATGACGAATTTTCCAGTCAGAGATTTGTGATTCTAATGCAAAAACTTCATCCCAGGCATGCCCTTGCTTGCCCCATTGCCACAGCAACCATGTAATCGCAGCAGTACTTGGAGAACCTTTTTGCAGATTTTCACTTGCCTGACGTAACCAGTCACTACTTGCATCACTCAGACCAATAATCGCTTGATAGTCATACTCAAAACTTTGACCACGGCAAACACTATGGATCACATCGATTGAGTTTTGCAGAGGACCTGCCGCTACAGGACGATGTAGACTATTTAAAGTATCATCAATGGCACGGAAAGCACCCGCAGGATAGTGATTCCAATCCACATTCAAAACTTTTTGAAGAACATTATCTCGCTGTGCTTCACAAATATGAGTTGCCCAACCAATGCTAAAAGCACCAGCTGCAGTCATAATTGAACCCGTTAAACCTGTAAACAGCCCAATTTGACCACGATCTGCAAGAAAACGACTTCCTCCTACATCAGGATAGAGACCAATATTGATTTCAGGCATTGCAAGACGTGAATAAGGTGTGACTAGACGGAAAGGCGCGGCCATGAATAGTCCTAAACCACCACCCATGACATAACCTTCACCCCAAACTACGATTGGCTTAGCATAGTTATGAAGCAATAAATCAAGCGCATATTCTTGTTCAAAAAATTTATTTGCCGTATCTACTTCATTATTAATGACAAGTTGACGGAGTTTACGAACATCACCACCCGCGCAAAATGCTTTTGGTGTGGTTGAATCAAACCAGATTGCTTTAACACTGTCATCATCATGAAAATATTCAAATACTTTCAATAAAGCACTCACAATTGATTCATCAAGTGCATGTAAAGATTTTGGTCGGTTTAAACGAACAATACGCCAACCATTTTTAGCATTTTCGATAATTAAATCTGGGTGATAACTATTTAAATCGAGAGAAGTCATTATGCGTCCAGTTGCCAGTCTATTGGCTCAATGCCATGTTGTTTCAAATAATGATTTGTTTTAGAAAATACTTTACAGCCAAAAAAACCACCTCGGTTTGCAGACAAAGGTGATGGATGTGCAGCAGTTAATACAAGATGCTTGTTTCGATTAATACGTTGTCCTTTTCGCTGGGCATACGCACCCCACAAAATAAAGACCACATGCTCCCGCTGTTCATTCAACACATCAATGACAGCATCAGTAAACTCTTCCCATCCCTGTTTCTGATGAGAAGTTGGCTGTCCTGCTTCAACAGTCAGTACACTGTTTAATAGCAATACCCCTTGAGCAGCCCATTTACTTAAATCCCCATGACGGGAAATCGGCACTGTGAGATCAGTATGTAATTCATGAAAAATATTACGCAAAGATGGAGGTAATGCAACCCCTCTTTGTACAGAAAAGCTTAGACCATTTGCCTGATTTGGGCCATGATATGGATCTTGGCCCAATATCACAACCTTTACATCCTGTAACGGGGTTGTATTTAATGCATTGAAAATTTGCTTGCTAGGCGGATAAATTGTTTTCTGAGCAAGGATCTGTTGTTGTAGAAACTCTCTTAAATGATCCATTTTCTGACTGAGTAGAAATTCTGACAAAGAGATTTTCCATGACTCATCCAACTGAACTTTATTAAGTTTTTCCTGCTGTTGTTCAGTAAATTGCATCAACATTCCTTGAGATAACGATTCCAACATTTAAATCTTGCTGAGTTAAATGTTAACTTGTAACTCTACATTTGGATTTTGGAATTTAATTCCATTTTTCAGATTCTCATACATTTGAGGATCACTCCATTCCGCCTGTACCTGTTCTGAAAAAATAATCTGGTCTAAATTTAAGATACCCATTTGTTCGTTTTCAATATCTTCTATGAAACTTTGTGCATAACC
>NZ_DDAH01000184.1:0-6982 GCF_002333245.1 Acinetobacter sp. UBA2063 | reverse complement strand
GGCTAAAATGACTCAAACAAGGCATGAAACGCAGGCAATGGCGTGACCCTTGTCAAGTTTCATAACGAATTTTGTGGATATTTTAGCCATAACCCTACGGGACAGGAGCATTTTTTGTCGTTACTGCGTTATGTCTTGTTCATTTAGAATGACTAAATTTCACAATACATGCCTTGTTCCGCCTAAAAAATGATCGCTGTCGCAAGCATCTGTGAAGTGTTAATAGACCCTCTACTAGTTATCCGCAAATACTGTGGATAACTATATGGAAAAACATTGTGTATAAATATAAGTAATTGATATTAAATAATTAAAAATTTCAGGTTGTTTTTTAATCTCTATTTCACAATCGCAATTGCAAAACCATCATGGCCTTTTGACCCAACAGTTTGTAGGGCTGTGCAGGATAAAAGCTTTGGATGATCTTTTAATGCCGTAAAAGCATCCCGAATACCTTCAATGCTTGGTTTTTTATTGTTTTCATCCAGAATTGCACCTGCACGAATGACATTATCCAGTACGATAATGGTGCCCGAATGGGACAGTTGTAAACTTAACTCCAGATATTCAGGATAACTTTGTTTGTCGGCATCAATAAAAATAAAATCAAAAGCTTCGCTGCCATCAGCAATAAGCTGTTTCATCACATCTGCACCACGACCTTTTTTCAGTTCGATCGTGGTGGGCATATTGGCATAATCAATGTTTTCCTGCGCCAAGATGACGTGGGTATCACGTCCTTCAACGGTCAGTAGATAACCATCTTCGGGTAAGGCCTTTGCCAGCCAAATGGTGCTATAAGCCGCAAAAGTTCCCAGTTCCAACACGCGCTTGCACTGATTCATCTGAATCAGCATTTGTAAAAACATACCTTGATTGGGTGCAACAGCCAGATGATTAGAAAAACCCTGCTGATCGGTATTGTCTAATGCATGTAGAAGTTTTGGGTCAGTGGGAATTAAATGTGAATTGATATATTCATCAATGTCTGTCCACATCTGTTGCATAATCAGGTTTACCTATAAATCTGTTAGCTGCATTTTAAACATTTATATCTAGAGTGCAATTTGATTACTGAATTAATCACTACCATTGAAATAAAAAAGAGACCGTTTAGATCTCTTATCGATTTAAATTATCGTTTATTAGAAGTTACACATTGAACTATTTCGGGTGAGGTCAGGCCCCCATGTTCGATAACCCTGTGTGTCAATATGGATTTGCCCTGAGCTATATAGACCAATACCCAGATTGAGACCTTGACCATGCTGTGCCCAGAACTGGCAAAGCTTGAATTTGCTTTGCTCAATAAAAGCATAATCCTGTGGTTGAGGAAATTCAGGGCCAATGCGCAAATCAATGGCTGAGTTGAATAAATGTCTGGACGAGCTTGCTCCGCCAGCGCACTGATTCAGAGGAAGATCACGGTAAACCGAAGTCACTTCAAAATCTGTCAGGATTTTGGCTGCAATCAGGTACTTAAACACTCGCAAGGTTGAAAGTGAGTTGTTCCATAACTCGCGGTTAGGCACCATATATTCAGAGCGCCCACATTTTTGCCAATCCCGTGCGGTACGCAGTAATTCAAAACTTGGAATAATATGCGCCAGATTGTTGCGTGTTAAAAACTGCTCATATTCACGAACGCGTGCATAGTTCTCGCCCTGATTGAGCCAGATGCGATAAGAGGCAGGTTCAATCTTATTTGGAATAGGGCGGGTAATGGTGACCTGTTCCTGAGGAATATAAATTCTTTTTCCGATGTTGTTATTCTGGGGCACTTTGGTGGTTGAGCTGACACAACCGACCATCATCACAGGGATGATAAAAAATGAAAAAAGGCCCTGTAATTTATTTTGCATCATAAAAAAGCAAGTTCACAAACGATATGTGTATCATTTTAATGCAAAATAGCGCATGAATAATGATGCAATTGCAAAGAAATGTGTGATTCGAGTATAAAAAAAGACCAGTTAATACTGGTCTTTTCTATGATTATTTTTCTAAATATTGCAATTTATTTGGCTTGCCATTCCATTCTTCACGATCGGCAGGTTGTTCACCGATTTGAGTGATGTTGTTGCCTGCCCATTTTTCTGATAATTCAGCATTCAATTCAATAAACACTTCCTGACCTTCTGGTAGTTCATCTTCCGAGAAAATCGCATTTGCTGGACATTCAGGTTCACACAATGCACAGTCAATACATTCATCTGGATTGATCACAAGGAAGTTTGGCCCCTCATAGAAGCAGTCTACAGGACAAACTTCAACACAATCTTGATACTTACATTTAATACAATTTTCGGTGACAACAAAGGTCATGGCGGCAGCTACCTAAAAAATATGGTTTTCATTTTGAATAGCGTATTTTAGGCAAAAAAGACCGATAGAAACAATTCCTTTTATTGATATTTATTATTCGTATCAATGAAATGGACTTATTTATATGACTTTTGTTGATAATAAGTCTCAACAACAAGGTTAATCGACTTATTTATGCTTTTTCTTTAGCCCACCATCACCATCTTGTTTATTGACCGTTGCCCAGGCTATACGTTCAGCATCTTAGCGCCCTTGATCCAGTTCGTTTTCCTCAATATGCTTCGCCTATCTTTTATGTTTTGCTGTGTAGGCAGATTTATCTCCACGTGACATTTTGATGGATTAGCTCTCAACTGTTTGAGCTGTCTTAGATAATGCCTTTAATTGATAAAGCTGTTCCAGTGCCTGACGTGGGGTTAATTCATCGACATCAATGTTTTGTAACAACTCCAGTGCAGGTGAATGGGCTTGCACTTCAATGATGCGTTCAACAAAGTGAGTTTCGATTTTATTGTCAATTGCACTGAATAAATCAGTCTGTACAGTATTTTGCAAATGCTGGTGCTGTTGCTTTTCCAGAATCTTTAAACGTTTTTGTGCTTCTTTAATCACGTTGGCTGGAATGCCTGCCAGTTTTGCCACCTGCAAACCGTGACTCTGACTCGCTGGGCCATGTTGAACCTTATGCAGCAAGATTAGATTGCCGTTTAATTCCTGCGCCGTAACATGATAGTTATCAATACCTGCTTCACCACCCAGTTCAGTTAATTCAAAATAATGTGTTGCAAACAGGCATAGGCATTTCACACGTTTGGTCAAGTCAAGCACACATGCCCAAGCTAAAGAGAGACCATCATAAGTACTCGTACCACGACCCACTTCATCCATCAGCACCAAAGATTGACTGGTTGCATGATGTAAAATTTGTGAGGTTTCAGTCATTTCCACCATAAAAGTAGATTTGCCTGTAGAAAGGTCATCAGCAGAACCAATACGGGTAAAGATACGGTCAATCGAACCTAATTTTGCTGATTTGGCAGGAACAAAACTGCCGCAGTAGGCAAGTAGACTAATCAGTGCTGTTTGACGCATGAACGTTGATTTACCACCCATGTTTGGCCCCGTGATAATGGCCATACGATGCTGGGAATCAAGGAATGTATCATTTGGTGTAAAAGGTGTCTTATTTAAGGCTTCAACCACAGGATGGCGACCACCCTGAATTTTGATACTGGTTTCTGGGGTAAATTCAGGTCGAGCCCAGTTATTGAGACGTGCCTGATGGGCAAAATTGGCGAGAACATCAATATGGGCAATTGCTGCACTCATCATTTGTAGATGGGCAATATTTTGGCGTAACTCATCCAGCAATGATTCAAATAGGAGTTTTTCACGCGCTAATGCACGGGATTCGCTCGAAAGTACCTTGTCCTCAAAGCTCTTGAGCTCTGGAGTGATATAACGCTCGGCATTTTTTAAGGTTTGACGGCGAATATAATCGGCAGGTGCCTGCTCGGCCTGAACGCGTGTCAACTCAATATAATAACCACTGACACGGTTATAGCCGATTTTTAGGGTATTGATGCCTGTCCGTTGACGTTCCTTAATCTCAAGGTCAATCAGGAACTGCCCAGCATGATCACGAATTTTGCGTAACTCATCCAGCTCATCATCATAACCCTCAGCAATGACATTACCATCACGCAACAGCACAGGTGGGTTCTCAACAATCGCCGCCATTAAATGTTGGTGTAGGCTCTTAAAATCGCCAAGTTCCTGATCAAGTTGAGTCAATAATCTGGATTGCTGTGTTTTTAAAACAGGTGTTAAAGCGTGTCGTAAAAATGGAATTTGTGCACATGCTTGACGCAGTTGAACTAAATCGCGTGGACGTGCACTACCCAGAGCAACACGGCTCAGTACCCGTTCAATATCACCAATTTCTTTTAATACTAAACGTACAGGAGACTCATGAAACCCTTTTAATAATTGCTCTGAGGCATCTAATCGAGCATCTAATATAGCAGTATCACGAATCGGCTGCATCAGCGTTCGGCTTAGTAAACGACCACCCATTGCGGTTTGGCAGTCATTAATCAGTTGAAACAGTGATGTGCCATGATCAAACAAAGGCTCAATAATTTCCAGATTTCGGCGTGTAATTGGGTCAAGTGCAATAAAGTCGGTACTTTGCTCAATCTGAATGGAGCGAATATGCGGCAAGGCTGTTTTTTGGGTTTCTTTGGCATAATGGATTAATGCCGCCGCCGCTGCTTTTGCCAGTGGAATTGGGTCCAATCCAAAACCTGACAAGGTCGAAACTGCAAACTGGTCACATAAGGTCTTTTGTGCATTATTTAAGTTAAAATCAACGTTTGGACGTTTGGTAATTGGACATTCCAGATTTTTCTTAATCTGTTCAATAATGTTTTGATCAATCAGGTCTTCGTCAATCAGGATTTCACTTGGCATCAAACGGGCCAGTTCAATGGGAAGCTGTTCAGGCTTGTAGTCCTGTTGTTGAACTTTAAAAATACCTGCACTTAAATCGAGTAGGGCAAAACCAATCTTATTTTGCTGAATACATAAAGCAACGAGATTTGAAGACTGATAACTGCTAAGTAATGCATCATCAGTCAAAGTTCCTGGTGTTAGAATACGGACTACTTTACGTTCCATTGGTGCTTTACCGCGAGAGCCTGCACTCTCGCCCTCGCCAACCTGTTCACAAATGGCAACTGTACGGCCAGCTTTAACCAAACGGGCAAGATATCCCTCTGCGGCATGATAGGGTACGCCCGCCATTGGGATTGGTTCGCCGTTGGTTTTACCACGATGGGTGAGGGTAATACCTAAAAGTTTAGCTGCTTGATGGGCATCTTCAAAGAATAATTCGTAAAAGTCCCCCATACGGTAGAACAATAGCGCATGTGGATAATCCATTTTGACTTTTAGGTATTGCTGCATCATCGGCGTATGGGATGAAAGATCAGCCATAACTGTGTCACTATTCATGCGAGTTAAATCCTTGAATATAAAAGTAAATTTCTAATTAGAAAATTTGGTTAACTAACCAATCTTAAGCACTTTTCTTATGTAAATTTGAGACAATCTATAAAGAAAGTGTAGGTTTTAGTGTACCTTGTTCTCGGTCAAAAATGAATGAACAGTGTGTGAGGAGATATAAATTCTCCCAATTTGCTATCTTAGCAAATTGGGGTAGATGAGGCTTTGTTGCACAAACCTATCTGTAAAGGCTTTTTCAGCGATATAATTTTCAAATGAAGAAGTCTACACACAAAATCTAGCGCACAACCAATTGGCCCGCATATAACCGAGCACTCATGAGTCGCGGAAATATTGCCATTTGGTTTGATCCTGCTATGCAATGGTATGCTCCATCAAAAGGTAAACAAGGGCGAAATCAAACCTACTCCGATGCAGCCATCCAATGCTGCTTAATGATTAAATCCTTATTCCGTAATATCGTCGCCAATGGCTTAAACTACATATTGGTATAGATGCCAAAACCCTGCAAATACGAGCAGTTCAGCCCACAACCAATAATGTCAGTGATTTACAGGTGCTTGGTGATTTATTTAATCAGATTCCACAAGATGAGCGGGTTGACTCTGTTTATAGCGATGGAGCTTATGACATCAAGCAATCTCGTGAGGTCATTGCAGATCGGCAAGCGCATGCGGTGATTCCACCTAGAAAAAATGCGAAACCATGGAAAGATACAAAGAGCATCTCGCTAGAACGAAATGAATTACTTCGAACAGTTAAACGTTTAGGCAGGACACTATGGAAAAAAGGAGTTTTGATAGCCAAGTGAATGAGATTCATGGACGTGTAGCAGTCCTCAACAGATTTACGGAATTAGGTCGACCACTTACCCAAGTTACGCCTTAAATTTGGCTCAATTAGGGGCGCTTTGCATTTCAAATCTTTGTGCAACAAAGCCATTTGAAGCTGCAATCTTTGACGCAATTTTGAGTTTAGTGAAGTTTGAATCAGACATTTTTTCTCAATACATGACGATCTCTAATCTTAACTTCAATTAAATGCTCAAATAAAAGAGTAATTATAAATGAGTCCTTGCGATTTAAGTTATTCATCGTCTTTGTGATGATCATTATCTAATAGCTTACAAGTAAAAATTATTGCTAATATGACTAGGCTAGAAGAAATACCAGCATATAAGTTGGCTAAAGTTCCACCAAAAACAACAATATCTTCTAAAAACAAGATGACTATAACTATAATAGATACATGTAATATAATAACTTTTAGATCATGAAACTTATTAATTGATAGTGTCTTAAGAAAAGAACTATTGTCAAAAATAGCTTGTTGAATAAATAATTTATAAAAACCTGCTGAAATTAAATGAAATGTAATAGCAATTAACGAGACATCGAGGATTTTTAAAAATTTAACAACAACTATTTTTACTTCAAAATTAGTTGCATATATATTTTTTATAATAAAAATTATTGTATCAATTAGAAGATATATAGTTGATAAATATAAAAAAATAGAAGATATTATGCAATTTATAATAACTATAATAACTAAAAATCTACTCTTTTCAAAAAAATTTTGTAGCACTTGATAACATCCCTTAAAATGAGGCTTTGTTGCATAAATATGT
>NZ_DDAH01000253.1:424-4544 GCF_002333245.1 Acinetobacter sp. UBA2063 | reverse complement strand
AAACAAGTGGGACCACCTCTTATCCCAATTAAAGTCGAGGCAACCCGTACCAATACCACCTATATGGAAACACCAGCTTTCAATTTTCCGTATTGAAAGCCCTAAAGCAGATCAATCTGCCCAGGTCAACCTGACTGAACTGGTTAAAGGGATTCCGAGCATCCAGCTACGCAACCGAGAGAGCTACGCGCAGGATTTACAGCTTTCGATGCGTGGTTTTGGTGCCCGTTCTACTTTTGAGGTAAGGGGAATCCGTTTATATACTGATGGTATTCCTGCAACCATGCCTGATGGGCAGGGGCAGACCTCTAATATTGACTTGAGTAGCTTGGATCATCTTGAAGTTCTAACTGGGCCATTTTCTTCCCTGTACGGAAACTCATCGGGTGGCGCAATTCTGGCAACGACCAAAGAAGGGCAAGGTAAAGATTCTATTGAAATGAGTTATGCTGGAGGAAGTCATCATAAAAATCGTGCGGGTTTGATATTACAAGGAGGGACGGACAAGCAAAATGAGCCGAGTTATATCATTAGTTCATCTTATTTTGATACTGATGGTTTCCGTGACCATAGCGGTGCCAATAAAACCTTAAATAATGCCAAACTGACATGGAATCTGGATGATGGCAGCAAGATTAACTGGGTCACTAATTACGTCAATATTGATGCTGCTGATCCAGGTGGACTAACTCGAGCAGAGTGGGAGAACAATCCCAAACAAGTTGCAAAAATGTCCTGGATTATAATGCGCGTAAAAAAATTGATCAGATCCAGACTGGTGTGACATGGTCAAAGCCAATCAATGATCAACATGAATTTTATGCCATGGCTTATATCGGACAGCGGCAAGTCATTCAATATCAGTCTATTCCTGATATAGTTCAAAAAAATCCCAATACACCTTATCAGGCGGGTGGGGTGATTGATTTTAAACGTGGCTACTATGGAACTGATTTTCGCTGGACGGGTAAGGATTTACTTCCTCAAACCCAATTTACCGCTGGTGTTTCTATAGATGCTATGAATGAAGATCGACAGGGTTTCCAAAATTTTAATGATCAGGGTGATAAAGGGATTGTGGGTGCTTTGCGCCGAGATGAGCGAAATAATTTATGGAATATTGATCCTTATCTACAAGCATCATGGTCATTTCTACCCAAAATGCGTTTAGATACGGGGATACGATACAGTAACGTACATTACAAATCCAAAGATCATTATATTGTTGGTCTAAATGGTGATAATAGCGGTAAAACAACTTATGAAGAAATCTTGCCATCCGTTGCTTTAAGTTGGCAATTCATGCCACAGGCATTGATCTATGCAAGTTATGCCAAAGGCTTTGAAACACCAACATTCATGGTTTTTCTCGGGTAGATAACCTGTTTAATAAAAATTATATCGGTTCAGTCATCGTTAATGAGGGGAATAGCCCATTTTTTGAACCTGCTGATGGGCGTAAGCTCAGTGTAGGGATGAGAGTAAGTAAGCAATTTTAGCAGAACGAGCAGTACCTGAAATAAGATACTGCTCGGTTATTTATTTTTTAGGTGGCTGAGCTGGAGCGGCTTTTTTGGCAGCAATCGCTTCTTCAACCTGAGCTAATGATTCTTTGGCATTTGGATAATTTGCCTGAGCAAGGCGTGCAAAAATATTTCTGGCTTCTTCGAGGTTTTGATCAAGAATTCCACCATTTGCCAACATATTTCCTAATATCATTAGTGATGGTGCATAACCTTTCTTCGCTAGCTCCTTTAGGCTCTCAACCGCTTGTTGTTGCATAATTGGATTTTTATTTTTTACACCAATACCAAGATCATAAATTGCTTTAAGATTTTGTGCTGGGTAATAATCCTTGCGTAGCAAAGGCAGTAAGCGTTGAATTGCAATTTGGTCATATTCAGGTTTACCCTGTTTAAACAATAAATCTGCAAATTCAACTGAGGCTTCCTCAGAACCTTGTACAGATGCTTTATCTAAATATTCCTTGTATTTTTGAGCATCTTTGGGGAGGCCTAAATTCCCTTTATGATAGGCTTGTGCCAAGATAAAGCTGGCCTTACCAAATCCTTTGTTGGAGGCATCCTGATAATATTGCAAAGCTTTTTTTTCATCCTTCACTGTGCCTTGCCCGATTTGGGTCATATAACCCACATTATAAATTGCCTGGGCATTGCCTGTATTTGCTAGCCGCTGCATTTCCTGAAATGCTTCATGATAATTCTTTGCTTCATAAAGTTGAGTGGCTTTTGCAAAGACATCTGCAGCTGCTGAGGTTTTATTGTCTGCTGCAAATACCGAATGGCTTGCAACCATGATTAGGTTGGCAATGAGCAACTTTTTCATCTTTCCTTTCCTTTCATGTAAATCTGCCGCAATCCTTTGTTGTTGGCAGAAAACAATGTTGTGACCCAAGTAAGTTTAAGAGTTTGGCATAAAATGTAAATGTAAATTTTGTATGTCAATATTTATGGCTAAATATATTCTAGCTTTGTAGTATTTTGAAATATATAAATTATTTCAAAATACTGATAAAGAAAAATGTGAATACATCATGTAGAAATAGTCAGTCTACTGTTAATTTATTCATTTATTTAGATTGCTTGCCTGAGTTTAGTAATTGTTCAATCTGTTCTGCATTTTGTGGCATACCAGCGATACGGACACCATTTTTCAAAAATAGGGTGGGTGTTCCGTTAATTTGTAGTTTTTGTCCCAAGATCAAATTCTTTTGAATTGGGGTGGAACATTGTCCTGAATTTTTTGGAGCTTTGCGATGTAGCATATAATCTTCCCAAGCTTCATACTGGTTTTTAGCACACCAGATTTTGTTGGCAATTTCTTCTGCCTGAGGATGTAGAGTTTTTAATGGGAACGGAAATAAATAGACAGTCACATTATCAATGGCGGTCATATACTGTTCCAGTTTCTGACAATAAGGGCAGTCGGGATCTGTAAATATATAGAGTGTACGTTTAACATCACCTTTAACATATCGAATAGCTTGCTCTAATGGCAGTTGTTTAACATCAATTTTATTGAACTCAATTAAACGTTTTTCGGTTAGATTTTTTTGGTTTTTTGGATCGACCAGTTGACCAATAAACAGATAGTATGATGGAACAATAGCGCCCATTTGAATATTGGGCAATCCTATCGCATAAAAATTATTGAGGCCTCGCCACGTCACCATTTAAAGCTTCTGGTAAATCTAAAACGGTTAGATGAAGTTCTTCCAGTGCGGTCGGTTTGGCAATCACCAAAGCTAAATAACCATCTTCAAAAGCGATACTATTAACGACTTCTACATCTTTACTGAGTTGGGTTGCAGGAGCGGGTACAGCATCATTCCCTTGAATCAAATGCAACCAGTGTTTAGGTTTTGCCTTAAACCATAGACGTGCCACAATTTCCTGTCCTAGATAACAACCTTTATCAAAATGCACACCCTCTCGTTGATGCAGACGCAGTTCCTGTGGCTGGAACAGATGTTCAGTTGCTTGGGTAATCCATGCCTGTCCAGACTGAATGGCTTGTATTTGCCATGCATTTATATCTGTTTCTGTTGAAGAAAACTCGGTATGGTTGCCTATAAAACTTGGAAAAACTTGACCAATTTCTTCTAGCTTCATTTTTGAGAAAGCACCAAACTTTTTAATATGTCTGGAAAACTCTTCTGCCTGATCCTGAGTTGTCACCAGTTCAAAACTTTCTGGATTTAATCTTTTGATCCATAGGCCAAAATGAATACGCCCTTTTAAATCACAAATAGCGGTGTAGCGACTTTCATTTTCTGGCAGGCGTTCAACATGAACAGTCACCTGACCTTGTAGAAATTTTTGTGCATCTACACCATTTAAGCTAAAAGCAGTAAAAGCAAGCTGACTCATAAATCAATCCCAAAGCAAAGTTCTGTTCATTACAATATAAGGGCTTATTTTGCGCTATTTTTCACAAAAAAACAGCTTTAGATTCTGCTTATTTATTTATGACAGAATGGGCAACCAAAGCTATCGCAACGATTGATTCATGGTGATGACAAATATAACAATAGTGATCAACAATGATGGAAAATAAAAATGACAGGTACAGTTAAATTAAATCGCGTGTTCAAGGCCCC
>NZ_DDAH01000253.1:0-251 GCF_002333245.1 Acinetobacter sp. UBA2063 | reverse complement strand
GCCCCAGCAGAGCGTGTCTTTAAAGCTTTTCTGGTTCCAGATGCATTGGCGAAATGGATGGCAGGAATCCTTATATTTATTGGGCTTGTTGGTGGAAGCTGAAATGCCTGATGAATAAAATGAATGATTGATAAACGTTTTAGTGACATAAATTTTCTGGAGTGATGAAAAATAATAAAAACTAAAATTTTGCAAAAAGCATTCTATCTCGCATAATAATGCTTTTGAGATTTTTTATGTCTTTTCCAAAT
>NZ_DDAH01000265.1:0-16653 GCF_002333245.1 Acinetobacter sp. UBA2063 | reverse complement strand
TAATTGGTTTTGGGAAAAAAGAAGAGTTTAAGGAAATTTTGGCAATTTTAAGAAAGCAGAATCCTGATAGGATAAGGGTTCTGTGAAATTTGTCGTGTACAGAGAATATTTTTATTAAACTAAAAACATTTTTCATTTTACTAAAGTGTTCAGTAATTCTATATGAGTAGTATCATGGGTGTTCATCAGGCTGTCAATATCGCAATTTTTGGGCTCAGTCTCAGAACATTAAATGAATTAAAAGAACATATACAAACTGCTATTCCTAGTCATATCCAACTCAATTGGAGCAATATTGCTGAACCACATCTCGATATTTTGATGATCAATCATATCTTTTTTGATTCACCGAATATCAAAAGCTTAATCAAAAATAACCATATTAATGTTCTACAAATTGCCAATAATGCTGATAAAAATGGTTCAATCGAAGATGACATTCTATATCTACCATTGAATCATCTTCACTCACTACATCAATGGCTAAATGAGCGCTTAGCTAAAAATGCTGCGATAGAGAAAGTTTCCCCACCTCAAGCAACCAATACTACAATTCATCGGAAACAAATCACGGAAGTTCTACAAGAAATCCTCAAACCTAAAAATGGCAAAATTCAGTTATTTGATCACAATGGTTTAGTTGCAATTGCAGACCCTCGTAACGAATGGGTTTGGCAAAATCCGATGCTACAAACATTACATACAGATCCAAGCTTAAATTACACCTACGCCACACAAAATGACCAACTTTGGATCACAGAGACACCACAACAAGATTTAAAACAATGGTTGTGGAATTTACTTTGGGCATCAAAAGATTTTAATGAACTTTGCCCCCCCTCTGCATCAAGTTTCTATTTAGAAATTTGGCCACAGCCAAAAAACAGGATTGATCGTCAGGACATTTTGCGAATGTCAGCCTGTTTTGCCCAAGGTGCAAAGATTGATACCGTTGCAGCCCAGCTCAAGCTACCTGAACAGAGAGTAAGACATTTCGTTGCTGCCTGTCTGGGTACAAATTTCGGAAAACTCATCAAGGATCGGGAAGCAAAATATAGCCCTCAAATCCAGAAAAATGAGACTGAACAACATTTTATGCAAAAGCTGTTTGGCCGCTTGCGTAACCGTTTAGGCTTTTGATTAGGGACAAACTTATGATTTTACATCAATATAAAATTGTCTTTGGCGGAACCATGGGTTCAGGGAAGTCAACCGCCATCCAAACGTTATCAGAAATTGAGGTGCTGAGCACTGAAGCATTGAATACCGATACCGAATCCCATGAAAAGCTACTCACCACGGTGGGAATTGATTATGGCGAGCTGACACTGGAAGATAGAGTCAAGGTCGGTTTATACGGCACGCCAGGACAGGACCGTTTTGATTTTATCTGGGCGGTGATTTGTAAGGGTGCGATTGGAACCATTGTCATGATTGACCACACCGCAGAAAATCCACTAATTGACCTAGAGCAGTATGTGCAGGCATTCCAGCCTTTTGGCAACAATATTGTGATTGCCGTTACCCATATTGACCGTAAGCCAGAACGCACCCTGTCCATCTATCGGGATTGGCTGAAAACAAGGGAACTGAATTATCCACTGTTCTTTGTCGATGCACGGCAACAGGATGATGTCTTGCTTCTGGTTGAAACCCTGATTGCAAGCGTTGAAGTGCATTATGGACTGGTGAATTAAAGGGCCTACATCAGCCCTTTATAAATGAAATAACAGCCAACCACTACCAGTAAACCTGCAAAGCATTTTTTCAACATCGCAGGAGATAGGCGATGTGCGACTTTGGCACCAAATTTAGCCGTGATAAAACTCATCACACTAATCCCAAGAAAAGCATAGATATGCACATAGCCAATGGTATTTGGAACATCAATCTGCTCTTTGGCACCAAACCACATAAAACCTAAGGCCCCAGCCACAGCGATTGGAAGGCCACAGGCTGCTGAAGTAGCCACCGCCTTTTGCATCACCACGCCATGACGGTTCAGGTAAGGCACGGTTAAACTGCCACCGCCAATCCCAAAAATAGCAGAAGCCACCCCAATTCCCCCACCCGCAGCAAACTGCAAGGGTGCTGATGGCAAATGACGATTTGCATCAACAAGCGCATGTGCGCCTCTAAACATCTTATACGCCATCCATACCGCAAAAACACCGATCACTAGTTGCAAATGCTGGCCTGACATAAGATCGGCAATTCCAGCCCCCATAAATGAGCCCAGCACCAATCCTGGCGCCAAATTACGGAACACCTGCCACAACACCGCACCTTTTTTATGATGTGCCATCACTGAGCTGATTGAGGTCACAATAATGGTGGCTAGGGATGTCCCCACGGCAACATGCATAATCACATTCGCGTCATAATTCATTTGAGTAAAGACGATATATAAAATTGGCACAATAATTAGGCCACCACCCACCCCAAACAAACCTGCAGTAAATCCAGCAATTGCACCAATCAGCAAATATATGATTAACTCCATAAACACATGACCACTCTACTTGTAAAAATGATGGATGATTTCGCAATCTGCCAGTTACAGCAATTACTCAACGCAAAAAATCAGTTTCCCGAAGTGGTTTTATTAAAAACCACCACCACATCGACCAATGATGATATGCGTGAAATTGCACAAAAAGGCATTAGCACAGGATTGGTATGCAGCGCACAGCAGACTCAGGGTCGTGGTCAGCACCAGCGACAATGGGTCTCTCCTGAAGGAAACGTTTATTTAAGCACACTGATTCAAAGCAAGACAGCACTGGATGGTCGCCTCGCTCTTGAAGTTGCATTGAATATTCTACAAATACCAAGCTTGCAAGGCTTAAACCTACAGGTTAAATGGCCAAATGACTTGTATAGCCCCCAAGGCAAATGGGGTGGGATTTTGGTAGAGTCACTCTGCGTGAATCAAGCCATTGTTGGGGTTGGCATCAATCTGAATACGCCACCTGTTGAGAATGCAGACCAGCCCATCACCTCATTGCATAGGCTGGGTTTGCATCAAATCGAGCGTCTGAACTTGATTGCCGAACTGTATACTGCCATCCAGCAGGCAGCACAATGGTTTGAACATGGCAGCTACAATCTGGCTGAACGTTTTAACCATCATGCCATTTGGCTAAATCAGCAGGTGGAATTTGAACATGCCCAAGGCAAGCTTCAGGGACGTTTTCAGGGTATCTCCAATGACGGTGCTGTCATCATTAAAACTGATCAAGCACAGCAGTTTTATCAAGGTCGCTTACGCTTGGCTGAAATTTGAGAAATCGTTATCCTATGAAAAGTTTATGGCTTGATATTGGCAATACACGGCTAAAATACTGGGTCACTGAAAATGACCAGGTGCTTGAGCACGCGGCTGAACTTCATCTACAGTCTCCCGCAGATTTACTCTTAGGCCTGATCCAGCATTTTCGCCATCAACAGTTCAGTCGGGTGGGTATTTCCTCAGTACTGGATGCAGAAAACAACCAGCGTATTCAAATGATTCTGGCTGTTCTGGACATTCCGATTATCTTTGCAAAGGTTCATGCAGAATATGCTGGCTTGCAATGCGGCTATGATGTGCCAAGCCAACTTGGGATTGATCGCTGGTTACAGGTCTTGGCGGTGGCAAAACCGAACGAAAGTTTTTGTGTGATCGGCTGTGGTACAGCATTAACCATTGATCTGGTTGAGGGGTTACAACATTTAGGTGGCTATATTTTGCCAAACCTGTATTTGCAACGAGATTCACTCATTCAAAATACCAAAGGTATTAAAATTCCTGATTCCGCTTTTGATAATCTAAAGCCTGGACACAACACAGTTGATGCTGTCCATCATGGGATTCTGTTGGGCCTGATCAGCACCATTGACCAGATTATGCATCACTCTCCTAAACACCTGATCTTAACAGGCGGTGATGCCAACTTGTTTGCCAAATTTTTGGGACATTACCAGCCGCAGATTGAACCTGATTTATTGCTAAAGGGTTTAAAACACTATGTTCAGCTCAGTTCCACTTTAAGTAGGCTTTGAAGCGTCTGTAATATATGCCGCTTAAGCCACATTCAGATTTTTAAGTTATTCTTCCAGCCAGCCATACCAATGCTGGTCTGGATCGGCATGTTCACAATGTATGATAAACACTTTATTTTTAGAAAAATGCGACATAATTAATAATATTTCCAAATATAAAACAAATATTTAGCATCAATACTCTTATGTTGGGATTTTATCTAATGTTGATTTTTTGTATTAAATTTATACACTTATTGATTTAAACTAAAAAATAAAAAGGCGCATTAAGCGCCTTTTCAAAACTGAAAACGATTATTTCTTTGGTTCATTGTTGCCAAATAATGGTCCCATATTGCCACCACCAAACTGTTTCTGCATATTGCCAAGTGATTTCAACATTTTGCTCATACCCGATGGATTGGCAAACTTCTTCATCATTTTTGCCATTTGCGCCTGTTGCTTCATCAGTTTATTCACTTCGGCAACATCCATACCGCAACCTGCGGCAATACGCTTTTTACGGCTGGCATTGATTAGGTCTGGATTACGGCGCTCTTTGACGGTCATGGACTGGATAATGGCTTCCATACGCTTGACCTGCTTTTCAGGGTTTGCTTGTGCAATCGCATCCTGAATGCCCGAATTGCTCATACCTGGTAGCTTGTCCAGAAAGCTCATCATACCGCCCATCTTGCTCATTTGCTCAAACTGCATCAGCATATCTTCAAAATTGAAAGTTCCGCCTTTTTGCAGTTTTTTCGCCATTTTTTCGGCTTTTTCTTTGTCGATTTTGCGTTCAACTTCTTCGACCAAAGAAAGTACGTCACCCATACCCAAGATACGTTGTGCAACACGATCTGGATGGAATGGCTCAAGTGCATCTAGTTTTTCACCGATACCTAAGAACTTGATCGGTTTACCTGTAATCGCACGAACAGAAAGTGCAGCACCACCACGTGCATCACCATCCGTTTTGGTAAGAATCACGCCCGTTAAAGCCAGAGCATCGTTAAACGCTTTTGCTGTGTTAGCCGCATCCTGACCTGTCATTGCATCGACAACGAATAAAGTTTCGGTCGGTTTCACCGCAGCATGTAATTCTTTAATCTCATCCATCATGTCTTCATCGACATGCAGACGTCCTGCGGTATCGACAATTAAAACATCAGCAAACTGGATTTTAGCTTGTTCAATGGCACGATTCACAATATCAATTGGCTTTTCAGATGCTTCTGATGGAATGAAACCCACTCCAACTTCATTCGATACTGTTTCTAACTGCTTAATTGCCGCTGGACGATAGACATCAGCAGAAACCGTCATTACTTTTTTCTTTTGGCGCTCTTTCAGAAAACGCGCTAATTTTGCGGCAGTTGTTGTTTTACCTGCACCTTGCAAACCTGCAAGTAACACCACCACAGGCGGCTTTGCGCTTAAATCTAAAGTCTCGTTGGCCTCACCCATCATCTTGGTGAGTTCATCATAGACAATCTTGACAAATGCCTGACCTGGGGAAAGCTGAGTCATCACTTCCTGCCCAAGCGCCTCTTCCTTAACTTTCGCAATAAACTCACGAGTTACAGGTAACGCCACATCGGCTTCAAGAAGTGCCATACGTACTTCACGTAAGGTATCTTTAATATTGTCTTCGGTCAGCTGCCCTGAGCCAGTAACATTTCTTAAACTCTGTGTGAGTCGTTCTGTTAAGGTATCAAACATTGCGAAATCCGCTTAAAATGGCTAGTTGCAAAAAATCTTTCTTAAAATAGAAAATTTATGCATAGAATGCTATAGGATACTGTAGTTCGAAGCGAATTTATATCTTATATGGTGAATATTATTCATCCTCCTCAAAAAGGTTTGACATGATCAGTCTCCCCTTGGTTTACACAATTTTGGCACTTGTTGCATATACCAGTTCCTTTTGGTATTTGTTTATCCACCTAATGTCAAAACGTACCCCAAATCTCTGGTGCTATGGTCTTGTTGTCAGCTTTGGAGTGGTCCTGCACGGCGCTATACTGTATCGGGACATGATGACACCAATGGGAGTAAATTATGATGTGTTTAACCTGATTTCTTTTACTTCGGGACTAATGCTGGCACTCAGTTTAATTTTAAGTTTAATTCGACCAATCTTACCATTAAATTTAATTGGCACTCCTGTTGCCGCAATTGGTTTAATTTTAGGATATGCTTTTAGTCAACCGAATCAAGTGATTGAACGACATTCCGTTGGACTGGATTTACACATTATCTTATCCCTTTCCGCCTATGCTGTTTTGTTAATGGCAACCATTCAGGCGGTATTGCTCTGGTTTCAGGACAGGGAACTGAAAAAGAAACAAAAAAAACGCATTTGGGTCAACCTCTTACCTCCTTTTCAAATCATGGAATCCCTGCTGTTCGACTTGATCATCACAGGTTTTGGTTTACTCACTGCTGCACTTCTCTTTGGCTTTTTTACAATTGATAACTTCTTTGCCCAGCACCTTGCACATAAAACCGCTTTTAGTATTATTTCATGGTTTTTATATGGTGCACTTTTAATTGGGCATTACAAATTTGGTTGGCGCGGACGTAAAGCAATTCGCTTTACCATTACAGGTTTTGTCCTGCTTGCAATTGGTTTTATCGGCAGTAAATTTGTTTTAGAAATGATTTTAGGCCGCTAAATTCAGACATCCTAAAACACTGGACAGCCTATCTTAAAATGCGTATAACGCTGTTTTTGCTTTACTAGGTAATGACCGTGAAACTTATCCTCGCCCCAATGGAAGGTCTGACTGATCCAATCATGCGTGATGTGCTCACCCATGTTGGCAGTTTTGATTGGTGCGTGACCGAGTTTATTCGTATTACCGAAAGCATTCTGCCAGAGCATGTGTATTATGGCTTCTGCCCAGAATTAAAAACTGATGGTAAAACCGCAGCGGGTACACCTGTGCATGTGCAGTTTCTTGGAAACAATCCAGAGATGTTGGCCGCCAATGCCGCGAAAGTTGTGGAATTGGGCGCACCAGCCATTGATTTAAATTTTGGCTGTCCTGCCAAAACGGTCAACCGTCATCGTGGTGGTTCTGTCTTACTGGATGAGCCAGAAACAGTACACCAACTGGTAAAAGCTGTTCGTGATGCTGTTCCTGCACATATTCCCGTTTCAGCAAAAATGCGCCTTGGTTATTTAGACGAGAACCACACCCTCGATAATGCGCATGCCATAGAAGATGCTGGCGCAAGTTGGCTTACAGTGCATGCACGGACCAAAGCCGATGGTTATACCCCACCCGCCTACTGGGAAAAAATTCAGCCGATTACTGCAGCACTAAAAATCAATGTCATTGCCAATGGTGAAATCTGGAATAATGCAGATGCCAAAGCATGCTTGCAACAATCACATTGCCAAGACATCATGTTGGGACGTGGTGCAGTCACCACGCCAGATTTAACCTTATGTATCCGTCAGAATAAGGATCGAGCTGTTTTGTCATGGCAGGATTTGGTTGAGTTGCAACAACGCTTTTTAAATGGTCAATTTAAAACCGAAGTCGGAATGATTGGGCGTTATAAACAATGGCTGGGTATGATGAGCAAAGCCTATCCAGAAGCGCAAGCGCTTTGGAATCAGGTGAAAAAAATGAAACAGCTAGAAGATATTCTACAACAATTACACCGTTAGTTTTATAAATCAAGCTGTTGCTGTTGTTTTTTTCCCCACCATGCCAACATATCTTCATTCTTAACTTGGCGATAAATATCTTCAACTGAAGCAGTTAAATCAATTGAATGAAACGTAATATCATCGCCTAAATAATAAACTGACTGTTGCCAGCGATTGTCCTGATCTCGTGACCAAAACTCAATTTCAACAAAGTCCTGTTCAATCATGACATATTCTTTTAAAGTCGAAATCTGAAAATAGGCTAGGCGTTTGTCGGTCTTGTCACGCTGACGAGTGGATTTTGATAAAACTTCAACGATAATACTTGGTTTTTCAACAAAGTAGTCCGTCTCTTCATTGCTACAATCCACCATGACATCTGGATAAAAGTATTTTTGATCAATTTTAACTTTCATGTCTGATGCATAGGTTTGGCAAGGCTTTCCCAGTAAATGATTTGCCAATATTCTAAACATTTCGCCTGTAATTAGATTGTGATATTTATGTGCTCCACCCAAGGCATAGATTTCACCATCAATATATTCATGACGAATATCCGACAGCAACTCAGCCTCTAGGTAATCCTGTTCACTGATCAGATCATATTTTTTTGCAACTGGCATGCGTATTTCCGTTCATCAAAATAGATTGACCTCAAACATTTACCACTTTTTAAGCATAAAAAAAAGCGACCGAAGCCGCTTTGGAAAACTGCGCATTTAATTTACATACCACTGACACGCATTTTTAAATTAGTTGCAGAAACACCTACTGCACCAATATTGCCAAGTGAGCCATTTTGCAAACCATTAAAAATATTGGAATTTAAATTCCCTACAGGAATTTCATCTCCCATCTTTATATTATTTAAGGATAGATTGAGTTTATCTGAAGTGCCTGTATTACCAAATACCACAGCGCCAGGAATACTACCTGCGCCAGCTTCAATACCTGCATAGAAGCCATTCAAAGAGAAACCGTTAGCATCTTTGCCAGACATTTGTAAATCAAACTTCAAACCTGTTGTTTCAGAAACAAGGTTAAATGAACAACCATTCGGCTGTGTGGTGGTTGGGGCACAAACTGAATCAATTGCGCCATCCAACATTACTAAATGACCCTGTGGAGAAGCTCCAAGTTGAATATTCATACGTGGTTTATTGGTGGTAATAAATTTAACATCAATATTATTGCTCACACGCAATAACTCTTTAATGTTGGCAGACTTAAGTGTTGTACCTGTACTAAAAATAGAGTGTTGTGTGTAGTCTGACCCCACTAAAGTAGAGATCGCGTGTTTGGTAGAATCGCCAGGATCATATTGATCTGGTGTCAAATAAACCGAGAATGGACGGATTCGTAGACCATTTACATCACTTCCCAAAGTCAAGGCAACATTGGCGAATGCACCATTTGTGCCTGTGCCTGCATCAGAGTCTATGACGGCTTTAAATAATTCAGACGAACTATTTTGAATGGAACCATTTGCATTAAATGTTTGCACAAAATCAATACCAATATTAGCAGGCCCACCTGGACTAGTAGCCATCACTAAAGCCGCTTTCCCTGGTAAAGTTGCATCTGGATTGCTAAAGCCGTCATTATCAATAATTGCAGCTTGTTTAAAGTCAATCTTAGAAATATTTACACTTACGGTCAGACCGTCTTGACCTGTCATAGCAGAAAGACTTTGATCGTCAAGGGGTTGCATTGCCATCGCCATAGGGGAGAGCAATAAAAGCGATAAACATCCTAGTTTTTTGTTTTTTAGCATTGCCCTAATCCATAGACAAATGTTTAAAATATGACCTGTAGTCTAGCATAGTTCAAGTCGATGGCAACTTTAAAAAGATAAATGGCTTTAAGTTTAGTTCAAACACCCTCACTCTTTATATTCCATGCATTTGAAAATCCCCACGCATGGAAAAGCAATTTAGTGTGGGGTAATATTAAAGTTACTGGTAATTTTACCACCTGTAAAGACCATTTCACCCAACCGTTGTGCATTGCCTGGAACCCCTCCTGTCGCTGGGTATAAATTAAAATCTTTAATTCGCAACACACCTGCGGCATCTTTATTTGGGTTAATAGTAAAGGCAGTATTAAAATCGACATTGTCCTTGTGGATTTTAATTTGGTTGCTAAAACCAAGCTTCCCTGTAATATTGTCTAAACCAATAATAGAACCGTCAACAGGCTCTACTATTTGCACCGCGCCGCTGGTTAAATTTAAATTACCATCGAAACTAATAAAGTTGCTTTCAGCGGTTGTGCCACCTGGCACCATGGTCATGTCAACACTGCCTGCCATGCGTAAACGCAAGCCAAATAAGACATCTTTAGTTGTTAAAAAACCATCAATAGGTGCATATTTTGCAGTACCACCCAGTGAAGTTTTATATTGCGACCCTGGTAAATAACCCACCGCAACCTGACCTGCCGCAGCAAACATAAAGTCTGGAATGTTTAGGTTTAACGACCCGTTTTCCATACCAATACTACCGTAGCCTTTCAACAACATATCAATATTACGCACGCCAATATAATAGTTAATTGGGTCACCCGCAGGGTCAGCATTTCTGACTTTTGTTGTTGCATCAAAACTCGTAGGACTATACTTTTTACCATCAATCAATAAAATTGAAGTTGTTTTACTACCATCTGCACTGACGCCTTGAGTCGTCATACCAAGTGAAAAACCTAAACGTTGTGCATTTTCAACCGCTGCTGAACCGTAAGGCTTACCTGTGAAGGTTGTGCCATAAATTGCGAGATTACTGTTGAGGTTATAAAACGGCAGTCCCAAGCCCCATGTTCCCGTTGTTGCCTGAGTGCTTGATGGGTCATTGCTCGTGTCGCCATCATTATAAATCTTTTGATCGGCAATAAACTCAGTATGGCGTGATAAAGCCTGAAAGTCTGTTCCTCGTGTCGCAACAACCACAGCATTCGGGTTAGCCCCTGTGGCACTATGCACAAGCTGCTTATAATCATCCGATATTGTCAGCTTTCCAGCTAGAAATGGTGCTGCATTTAACGCCGAGTTTTCTGGCAAAGCCAAGCGTTTGGTGTTGGCAAGGTTGACATACACATTGCCCGAATCGAAATAAGCAGCATCTGGGTTGAAAGCCCCACCATTATTCTGTTTACGAATCAGCAACGGACTAAAATTGCTAAATTGTAATGCATAGGCATTGTCACCGCCATGACCAAGCTCTAACGTAGTTGGGTTACTGCCGTCATTGGTAAAGTCGGCTTTTACTCGCATGGCAATGCCCGAACTGCCCATAATATTTGCCGTACTTGCAACATCTGCAGCCGAATATGCTTTACCTAAAATGGCACCATTGGTATCTGTAGCACCGTTAGTCCCTCGAATGGTTAAACTGGCATTTTTTAAGCGACCCGATGCACCAACACGAATCATACCCGAAGTGTTATCTACGTTATAAGTCGTTTTACCGTTGATATTGCCTGAGTTTTTCTTTGCAACAAAGTCAATGTTTAGACCTGGTTTTGAGTTCCATGCTTTCAATCCATCGGTCGCACATGATGCGGCATCTGTACAAACGCGATTTAAATCAAAATAACCTGATGTACCCGTACCTGAACCTGGCTCTGTACTTAAAACAAGGCCTTTGATTGGGTCAACATACATATAACCCTGACCTTTCACATTGAAGTTAAAGCCTTTCAAAATAAGTTGGTTAATGGTTGAAGAAAGCGGCTGGGCAGTATTTTCCAAATTACTTAAGTAAATATTGACATCTACCCATGAAATTTCAGCGGTGGATAAACTGGTAGGGCTAAATAAACCATCTTGGGTAATAAAATGCAGAGTTGCGTCTTTAGTCGATTGGACAGTTAAACCAAATGGGCTTTGACCACAGTTATTACCCGCAGCATCACAAATTTTAAAGGCATCTGCGGCAATGGTGCCATAACGAGACACAATGCTTAAGTCCACACCTGCTTTTCCTGTGCCTGTGTCTGAACCTGCATTGATTTTAAACGTTGTGCCAATATGATCTGTTGGACTATTTTTGGTAATCGAGATGCCATCGGCATAGGCACGCAATGGAGTATTTGACCCACCAACATTGTCTTCCCAATACAGGTGGTCGATGTTTAGACTGTCGTATTGAGTATCCAACATAATACCGTCTTGCGCATTGACCGCACGTAAGTCTTGCTCGTTCAGTGCCTGCATGGCATAAACGGAGCTTTGTGCTGCACATAAACTCATCGCCAAAGCAGTCAGGCGAAATACAGGCAGTTGGCGGTTTTTGTTATTTTTCATTTCTATCCTCCATGAATCGAATTGAATTAGCAACGTTTCATTGATCCATCACAACTAAACACTTTTAAGTTACCTTGTAATGCCAAATTGCCATTCATCATCATTCCCATAAAACCTGTTTCACGTCCTTGGTCATAAACCGAAGTTGTGACCTTAATATTTGTACCTGCTGTAGCACCGTACTTATCGGCATTTAAATAACCTGGAACATTTCCTGTCCCTTCATTTGCAACCGTATCGGTTTCAATCGACAGAGCATTAAACCCAAAGTTGCGAATTTTAATTGGGTTAGCCGCTTTAAATGACACTTGCAAGGCCGCTTTAATTTGGTCGGGTGTACCCGTCATATTTGCATCGGAACTATACAATAAGTCTGTACCATCGATATCGACTTTTTGCAGTTGAATACTCCCCTGTATGCCTTTAAAAACAAGCCATTGTTTTTTACCCAAATCTGCCGCAGTACCCGCACTACCATCTGGTTTACGAATAGTACCAGTGGCATCTATATACGAACCGTTGTCATAACGGTTATTAGAAGAAACGGCAAAACGACAAAAGCGCAAGTCTGCACAGGTGTCGGTATCAAATGTATAAACACCAGAACCAGCAGTGGTTTCTTTTTGATTCAGCCGCAAAGTCCAATCAATAGTGGCCGCACTCGCCTGCCCTTCAACCTGTTGTAACTGCTGATTATTTAAACTTTGCAAGTCTGCATGGGCAGCACCAAACACCAACAACAAAGCAGAAAACAATATATTTTTTTTCATGGTTTTCTCCTTATAGTCCTTTGGTGGTGATTTTCATGTGCTGAATCAGCACACCATCAATCACGGCAGACCCGAGGTTTACCGCATTGAGTGGTACAAAATTAGTTGGGACTGTTGTTGTTGCTGCCTGATTGGCCAATGCACTAGTACCCGATAAAATATTGGTTGTTCTTGCTGTGCTACCCTGAGTACCTAACCAAGTATCTAAATTATTGTCAGTTGTTGTGACAAACGGCAGGGTTGTTGAACCTATATTTACTTGTCCAGTAGCAGGATTGTATACCCAGTTACGGTTATTGGTTGCACTATAATAAGTACAGTCAGTATCAGCCCCACACAGCCCAGCAGCAGTTTGATTGTGTCTCCATGTGTATCCAGTTCCATTCGCCACGGGGTAATCGTAGTTCGTACTAGAAGAAGGGTAGTTCGTACCAGCAGAAGCATCTTGAGTAACAATCTCATTCACAACAGTCGCACCATATTGCCACTGATTTAAAGTACCAGTCGCATTATTTCCACCCAAACCACAAGTAAAAGTCACAGCAGGCGTATCACAATAATACCGCCATGTTTTATCACTATTATTCATTCTCTTTACATAGTCCGCCTGTGTCGTAGTGGCATAAGTAATATTTGTCGCTGTACCTGTAGTGGTCGTTCCCTGCGCCGCTGCCAGATCACCAAATGACACCCCAATTGCATCAGCTCCTTTATAGGCGGTCACCAATAATGGTGTTTTATTTGTTCCAGTATTTACAGGGGCGGTGTATACCGTTGAACCGATGGTAATGCTACTATGGGTAGCATTTACACTGTTTCCATTACCTGCTCCCCCGCACCAATAAACACTACAGGTTCCGCCTTTATATGCTGCATCTGCACCTGTATAGTCGGTATAAATTTGCTTATAGACATTTTCTTGATTCGGGATACGGGTCAGTTCTATGACCAAATTGTTGCCATTTACCCCGAAGATCAATGGTTGCCATTGCGTACCCAACACAAGATTGATGTTCGGGTTATATAAAAATAAACCTTCAGTATCTGCAAAGGTTGGCATGGTCCCACCATTAATTGCAGGCGTAGATAATAAACCCTGTGTTGTACCTTTTTCTTGTGTACTTAAACGAATAACTTTATTATTGATCAAACCACTATTTGCCCATGTAATATTTTTGGTGACTACACGGGTTTTACTATCTGTACGAGTACGACTACGTACCATATATTGACAGCCAGTTTGATTAAAGCTTGGACTATCGGTAACACTACCATTATTTCCACAACTACTCGTACCACTTTGAGAAGGGCTAAGTGATGTTTCCCAACCACCATGCAGCAGTGTCCAAGCCGAAACAGCTCCATTTACAGGGGTTATAACATCTGAAGTAGTTGCACCTACAGTAAAGGTCGGCGCACGAGCACTCGTTGCAGCACCACTATTGATACGGGCAGTTGCCGCCAACCCGAGTGTATTGTTATAACTTGAGTAGGCTGAACCTAAACCAGTCGCAGTTTCCGCCCCATCTAGCGTTTGGAACAGTTTAAGATTAGTGCCGTTTAAACTCACTCCATTCATAATCGCCTGTAAACGCAAACGGTTTTCACGTAGTGTAGTTGCCCCACTCGCGCCATTCACATAACGATTCCCATTTGCATCGATACTATTCAGCCCAAATTGATTGTCAGTGGCGGTAAGATTTTCTGTTTTACTCAGGTCACGAACAAATGCGTCTGCCCATGTACCCAGCTTAAGGTCATAGCTATTCGGGTCAGTTCCCAGTAATGTGCCATCACTTGTGAGTAAATTGGTCAATAAAGGTGCTTCAATATTTAAGATACTTAATGAGCTATCAACACCTGCAAAGTTAGGTGTGGTCACAGTGTTCACACTGATTAACCACGGATTATCTGCTGTGCCTATATTGACAGTATTGCCACTAAACTGTTTTGTGGAATCGCCGTCATTTCCTGAAATGGAAAGCCCATATAACCATAAGTCAGCTTTGCCAATTTTAGTTGTTGGATTGTTCGTGTTGTAAGTGTCAATCGTTGAGCTTAATGGTCCCACTGGAATAATTCGGGTATAACCTATACCTGCATTATCATTTGCACCGTTAAACTGCATACTAAAGTCATTGAGCGTAAATGCTATACCCTCACCCGTAACTTCTGTGAGGCTACTATCATCTAAAGGCTGCAAGGCATAAGCAGGCATACAGATTGAAGAAACCACAATCAGGCTTATCGAACGTGCTAGCGTGGTTATTTTATGATTATATTCCATAGTCTTTCTTCCTGCTCCTGCTATCCGTAAAAATCCATTTAACTTAGACATTTTTTATCAAACAAACAGAATTCAAATAGTTTCTTTATCATGCTAGCTTTGCTATAAGCATGCCAGTTACAACCTTTATCAATCATGCCTGCAAGATAATTACACAAACAAAAAACCACAACGGTGTCTAGCAAAATTTTAAGGTACCGTAGCAGTTAGGAGTAAAATTTTGTGTCGCCAATTGCAAATCCGTTAGCGTCATTTGTGGACGTGTTGCATTGATCAGGTTAAGATTTCCCGAAGCAATAGTAGTACCTGTTAAACATTCTGAAGCCAAGTTATTACCACAAAAAATTGGATTATCTGTTAAGTAACTACCCACCTGCCCGAAAGTCTGGTTCAGTGTCGACTTAGGAATATCTACAGACTGAGATGTTTTAATATAACCAATGTCTATCGGATTAGATAATTCCAACCACCAACCTGTTTGTGCAAGCGACTTATTACCTGGCCATTGTAGTTTTTGTGACTGCACTGAAAGAGAAGCCGCTGTACCATTTAAGTTCGCTTTATGGAAAAATCCTAGATTCTCATTAATAGCAACATCTACGTTTAGGTTTTGCAAGGTGCCCGTAAGCTCTCTATCTAACGTTATAAGCCCACCCGCCACTGCAACAATATTACCAGTCAAATCAATATCTCTCACTTTTGCATTGGCCGTCAGTGCCGCACTGGTAATTCGCTTACCCGTAATCACCTGCTCTGGTAGTGTTAAATCAGCTTTTAAAATATTACTTCCAGTCGCCTTGTCACGCAAATTCAATGCATAAGACTCGGTCTCAAAGTCTAATGTTCCAGCACCAAAGAGCAAACAACACACCTTCCCCGTAATCGGATCGTAACCGTCAGACTGATTGAGGGTACCTCTTGCTGCCTCACCAGACACCAAGCTCGTGCCAAAACCATTAACATTTGACTCACCTTTGGTGGCAGCTGTGACCATATAACCACTTAATGAATTAATCCCATTTTTAGTACTAGAGTTTTCCTCACCAAAGGTTAACAAACCTTGAATGGATTCAGCACTGAAATTCACCCCCACAAGCTGTCGAGTCGATGCACTGTCAGGATTCTTGATTGCAAGCTGCATAAATGGGTTGTTCAGAATAGCTGAGGAACCCACACGAGCAGCCCTATCAGCATCGGAATCTGTGTTTGATGTCGATGAATTTCCAAGACCACTTAGACTCACGTTATCAATATCAATATCACAGGCATTTGCACCATTTACACCACCACAACCCAGTTGCAACTTTTTAATATTTGCGTTGAGCTGAAGTTCAGCCTCCATACCAAATTTATAGAAGCCAATATTGCCATTGGTGCTGTTATAGGAATTACCAGTATCGCTAGGGGCAAGGTATTGCAGGGTAAATAATGACTGACCTGTCGTCGCAGACATTTCACTATCCGTAAGACTGTGTAAAGTATCAGAGGCATACGCCGAATTTAAGCATAGGCTACCCAATGTCAGCATTGCCAAATGAAGAGACTTAAACCGTCGCATAACGACCTCCTTGTTTAAAACATCCATCTATGTTTATTTTTATTCTCTGTA
>NZ_DDAH01000191.1:1091-9149 GCF_002333245.1 Acinetobacter sp. UBA2063 | reverse complement strand
CCAGGTTTTGAAGGCGGTCAAACAGCGTTATATCGTCGTTTACCAAAATTCGGTTTCACTAGCCAAATCGCTTTGAAAACTGCTGAAGTACGCTTGTCTGAGTTGAATAAGGTTGAAGGTGATGTTGTTAGCCTTGAAACTTTAAAAGCTGCGAATGTTGTTCGTCGTGACCAAATTCGTGCTCGCATCGTGCTTTCTGGTGAAATCACTCGCGCATTCACTGTACAAGGTGTTGTGTTGACTAAAGGCGCTAAAGCTGCTGTTGAAGCTGCTGGCGGTAAAGTCGAGGAGTAATCTCGAGTGTCTATGACTCCTAGTTCTTCAGGTCATGTAAACATGATGAAAGGCCAACCATTTCATGTGAAATACCGTGAAATTATTCGTCGATTAATGTTTTTGATTGGCGCGTTATTGGTCTTTCGACTAGGAGCGCATATTCCGTTGCCAGGTATTGATAACGTAGCGCTAGCACAGTTTTTTAAAGCTAATGAAGGTACTTTCTTAGGTTTATTTAACATGTTCTCTGGCGGTGCGTTGGAACGCATGTCAATTCTGGCGTTGGGAATCATGCCTTATATCTCTGCATCGATTATCGTGCAGTTGATGTCAACGGTGGTTCCTTCGCTGGAAGCTTTGAAAAAAGAAGGCGAACAGGGCAAGCGTAAGATCAATCAATATACGCGTTACGGCACCCTGCTGCTTGCACTTGTGCAAGGGGTGGGTATGTGTGCAGGGCTGATTAGTCAGGGAATTACCCTGACCTCAGGCCTGGCATTCTATGTTCCAGCAGTCACTTCGCTGGTTGCGGGAACAATGTTTTTGATGTGGCTGGGAGAACAAATTACCGAACGTGGTATTGGTAATGGCATCTCCATGATCATTTTTGCGGGTATTGTGGCAGGTTTGCCAAATCTCGTGATTCAGTCGTTTTCGTCTGTTCATAATGGTCAGGGTAGTTTAATTGGTTTAGCTGTATTCGGTTTATTATCGTTGGCAGTCCTCGCTGCGATTGTGTTTATTGAAAAGGCACAGCGTCGTATTCCAGTAAACTATGCTCAAAAACAACAGGGTCGTCGTGTATTTACTGCACAGCAAACACATTTACCATTAAAAATTAACATGGCAGGTGTAATTCCAGCAATTTTTGCAAGCTCATTGTTACTATTTCCAGCGAGCTTGGGACAGTGGTTGGGAAGTGCTGATCCAAATGCAGGGATTGTAAAACGTAGTCTGCAAGATCTGGCATTGGTGTTATCGCCTGGACAGCCGTTGTATTTAATGCTCTTTGGCGCGTTAATTATTTTCTTCTGTTATTTCTATACTGCGCTGGTGTTCAGCCCGAAAGAAGTTTCAGAAAACTTAAAGCGTAGCGGAGCATATGTGCCTGGTATCCGCCCAGGTGAGCAAACTGCTCGTTACTTAGATCATATTCTCAGTCGTTTGACCTTTATTGGCGCGATTTACATCACTGTAGTCTGCTTAATGCCGATGATTCTACAAAGCTCATTTGGAATTCCATTTAGCTTAGGTGGTACATCATTATTAATCGTTGTAGTGGTTGTGATGGACTTTATGGCTCAGCTTCAAGCACATCTCACCTCGCACCAGTACGATAATCAAACGTTAATGAGAAAAACGACTGCTCATCCTAAGGGATAAGCGCACTTAGAGGTTTCATCATGAAAGTACAAGCTTCTGTAAAGAAAATTTGTGGTAGCTGCAAAGTTATCCGTCGTAATGGGGTTATTCGCGTAATTTGCAGCGCAGAACCTCGTCATAAGCAGCGTCAAGGTTAATTTGA
This sequence comes from Acinetobacter sp. UBA2063, assembly GCF_002333245.1. Classification (NCBI taxonomy): domain Bacteria; kingdom Pseudomonadati; phylum Pseudomonadota; class Gammaproteobacteria; order Moraxellales; family Moraxellaceae; genus Acinetobacter; species Acinetobacter sp. UBA2063. The sequence goes on along the minus strand of NZ_DDAH01000191.1, from coordinate 7,348 downwards.
TTAAGACCTGTTGATTTCAGTAGGCTAATTAGGTTATTATCCGCCCCTCAAGATTTTTGTGGGGCGGTTGATTATCTTAACTGCCTTTTTGGAGAAAATTGAATGGCTCGTATTGCCGGTGTAAACATTCCGGATAACAAGCACGCTGTTATCTCTCTCACTTATATCTTTGGTATTGGTCGTCACACTGCTAAGACTATCTTAGCTGCTGCTGGTATCGCGCCAACAACAAAGATCCGTGAATTAGATGACGCTCAGCTTGATGCGATTCGTGCAGAAGTTGCTAAGGTTCCGACCGAAGGTGACTTACGTCGCGAAATTTCCATGAACATTAAACGTTTAATGGATTTAGGCTGCTACCGCGGTCTTCGTCATCGTCGCAGCTTGCCTGTCCGTGGTCAACGCACCAAAACTAACGCACGTACCCGTAAAGGTCCGCGCAAACCGATTAAGAAATAAGATTTCTGGAAGCTAAAAGATGGCTAAAGATACTCGCACACGCAAGAAGGTCACTCGTACCGTCTCTGAAGGTGTTGCACACATTCACGCTTCTTTTAATAACACCATTGTGACCATTACCGATCGTCAAGGTAATGCACTGGCTTGGGCTACCTCAGGTGGACAAGGCTTCCGTGGATCACGTAAATCAACTCCGTTCGCTGCTCAGGTAGCTGCTGAAGTTGCTGGTAAAGCTGCTTTAGATTACGGTTTGAAAAACTTGGACGTCCTTGTGAAAGGTCCTGGTCCAGGTCGTGAGTCTGCGGTTCGTGCATTAGGTGCAGTGGGTTATAAAATTAACAGCATTACCGATGTGACTCCAATCCCTCACAACGGTTGCCGTCCACCTAAAAAACGTCGCGTGTAAGGAGAAACATTCATGGCTCGTTATATTGGTCCAAAATGCAAACTCTCTCGCCGCGAAGGGACAGACCTGCAACTAAAATCTGGCGTTAAACCATTTGACGTCAAAACTAAAAAACACGCTAAAGCTCCTGGCCAACATGGCGGGGCTCGTGGTGGTAAGCAATCTGAGTACTCACTACAATTACGTGAAAAACAAAAAGTACGTCGTATGTACGGTGTTTTAGAGCGTCAATTTAGTAACTACTATAAAGAAGCTGCTCGTGTGAAAGGTGCAACAGGTGAAAACTTGTTGAAATTGCTCGAAAGCCGTCTTGATAACGTTGTTTATCGCATGGGTTTTGGTTCTACACGTGCAGAAGCTCGTCAGCTTGTATCTCACCGTAGCATTACTTTAAATGGTCGTCGTGTTAACATTGCGTCTATTCAAGTTAAAGCTGGTGATGTAATTGCAGTTCACGAAGGTGCAAAACAACAATTACGTATTAAAAACGCAATTGAATTGGCTGCTCAACGTGGTATCCCTTCATGGATGGAAGTTGACCATTCTAAGCTTGAAGGTACGTTCAAAGCTGCACCAGATCGTTCTGATTTACCTGCTGAAATCAACGAAAGCTTGATTGTAGAATTGTATTCTAAATAATCCTTGAGGTAGCAATAAATGACGCGTACTGCAAACGAGTTTCTAACTCCGCAAGCGATCAAGGTCGAAGCGGTGAGCGGGACCTCGGCAAAAGTGATTCTGGAACCTTTGGAGCGTGGCTTTGGTCATACTCTAGGTAATGCTTTACGTCGCATTCTATTGTCTTCTTTGCCTGGCGCTGCTGTGGTTGAAGTAGAAATAGAAGGCGTCGAGCACGAGTACAGTACTTTAGAAGGCTTGCAGCAGGACATCGTCGAGCTCTTGCTGAACCTAAAAGGATTGTCTATTAAGCTGTTCGATCAAAACGAAGCATATTTAACATTGGAAAAGCAGGGTGCAGGTGACATAACAGCAGCTGACCTCCGTTTGCCTCACAATGTTGAAGTGGTTAACCCTGATCATTTAATCGGTACTTTGAGTTCTTCTGGTTCATTGAAAATGCGCCTTAAAGTGGCTCAAGGTCGTGGTTATGAGACATCTGACTCTCGTTTCCCAGAAGGTGAAACACGTCCTGTAGGTCGTTTACAGTTAGATGCTTCTTATAGCCCAATCAAGCGTGTTTCTTATACAGTAGAAAATGCGCGTGTAGAACAACGTACCGATCTTGATAAGTTAGTGATCGATCTTGAGACTAACGGAACGGTTGATCCTGAGGAAGCGATCCGCAAAGCGGCAACAATCTTGCAACAACAAATTGCAATTTTTGTTGATCTTCAGAAAGATCAAACCCCTGTTGCTCAAGAGCCTCGCGAAGAAGTTGACCCAATTTTGCTTCGTCCAGTAGATGATCTCGAGCTTACTGTTCGTTCTGCTAACTGTTTGAAGGCAGAAAATATTTACTACATTGGTGATCTTGTTCAACGTACTGAAGTTGAGTTGTTAAAAACTCCTAACTTAGGTAAAAAATCGTTAACAGAGATCAAAGATGTTTTGGCATCGAAAGGTTTACAACTCGGCATGCGTTTAGAGAACTGGCCACCAGCTAGTCTCCGTATGGATGACCGATTTGCCTATCGTAGCCGTTAATTAAGTAGGACTATCACCATGCGTCATCGTAATAGTGGTGTGAAATTAGGCCGTACAAGCAGCCACCGTAAGGCGTTGTTTCAAAACTTAACAAATGCTTTAGTAGAGCATGAGTTAATTAAGACAACTTTGCCTAAGGCGAAAGAACTTCGTCGTGTTGCTGAGCCTTTAATCACTTTAGCTAAAAACGATACTGTTGCAAACCGTCGTTTAGCGTTTGCTCGTACTCGTTCAGCAGCAACTGTTGGTAAATTATTTACCGTTCTTGGCCCTCGTTACAAAGAACGTAACGGCGGTTATCTTCGAGTTCTTAAAGCGGGCTTCCGTGCAGGTGATGCTGCACCGATGGCTTACGTTGAACTTGTAGACCGTGAAGTAAAATAATACTTCTACGTGTAGAACAGTCAGTTGTTCCAAAAAAGGTCGGTTTATTCCGACCTTTTTTATTATCTATCTTAAATGAGATTAAGCCATATTTTCTGGTTTATATAACGATTAGATCAGATTGAATGAACCATTTTTCTGTGATCGGACCGTATATTAAGTTAATTTTAGCTAAAAATGTTTCATTAGGCAGAGCTATGGTCATCTGTCCTCAGTATTATTTTATGGTTAAAAGAATGTGATGATAATGAAGCGTAGAAAGCAGATTTATTTTTAACCCTATAAACATTACCAAAAGCTAAACCCAAGCAAAAATCTCAGGATTTTTTTACCACTTTTTTTCTCAAAATGTCCCGAACTGATATAAAAAAACCGATGAATGATCAAACTTGACATTGTGTATTGTCAAATTTGTGCTTTAATAAAGACATGATTTACACAGGGTATAAAAAAAATGGAAAAGCAAGTTGATATATTAATTATTGGTGCAGGTATCTCTGGGATTGGATTAGCTGTGCATCTCTCTAAGAAGTGTCCACAGCGTAAATTCGAAATCTTAGAACGTCGTGATAGTTTTGGCGGAACATGGGATCTCTTTCGTTACCCTGGTATTCGTTCTGATTCGGATATGTCAACTTTTGGTTTTAACTTCAAGCCATGGGCAAAAGATAAAGTATTAGCTAGCGGCGCTGAGATCAAAGGTTATTTAAGTGATGTCATTAGTGAAAATCAGTTAAAAGATAAAATTCACTTTGGCCATCGTGTTCTTTCAGCAAACTATGATTCTACAAAGAAAAAATGGTTAGTTGAGATCGAAGATAATAACAAGAAAAAACAAATTTGGTCAGCCAACTTTGTCATGGGTTGTACAGGTTACTATAACTATGATCAAGGTTATGCACCTAAATTTCCTAAACAAGAAGATTTTAAAGGTCAGTTTATTCATCCGCAACATTGGCCAGAAAATTTAGATTACACGGGTAAGAAAGTTGTGATCATCGGCAGTGGTGCAACTGCAATTACCCTTGTACCTTCAATGGTCAAAGGTGGGGCAGGACACGTGACGATGTTACAACGTTCACCAACCTATATTGCAACAGTTCCTTCAATTGACTTTATTTATGAAAAAACACGTAAATTTATGTCTGAAGAAATGGCTTATAAATTTACGCGTGCGCGTAATATTGGTATGCAGCGTGGTATTTACGCATTGGCACAAAAATATCCGAAAACTGTGCGTCGTTTATTATTGAAAGGTATTGAATTGCAGCTCAAGGGTAAAGTGGATATGAAACACTTTACACCAAGCTATAATCCGTGGGATCAACGTTTATGTGTTGTACCTGATGGTGATTTATTCAAATCTTTACGTGAAGGCAAAGCAAGTGTTGAAACAGATCAAATTGAAAAATTCACTGCAAATGGTATCCAATTAAAATCTGGAAAACATTTAGAAGCGGATATTGTGATCTCGGCAACTGGTTTAGAAATTCAGATTCTAGGTGGGGTGCAAGGTTCAATTGATGGTAAACCAATGAATACATCTCAACATATGCTGTATCAAGGCATGATGGTGAGTGATGTCCCTAACATGGCGATGATCATTGGTTATATCAATGCTTCATGGACATTAAAGGTTGATGTTGCAGCTGATTATATCTGCCGCTTAATCAATCATATGGATAAAAATGGTTTTGATGAAGTGATTGCACACGCTGATCCTTTACAGCGTGAAAATGATACGATCATGGGTAAAATGTCTTCTGGTTATATCGCACGTGCAGCTGATGTAATGCCTAAACAAGGTAAACAAGCACCGTGGAAGATCACCAATAATTACCTAGTTGATCGCAAAGAACTGAAAGATGCTAAGTTTGATGATGGAGTTTTAGAGTTCCATAAGCGTGGTGAACAGGCAGATCGTAAGCCGAAGCTAGTGTCATAATCTGACATAGGTGAAATTGAGAACCTCATGTAAATACATGGGGTTTTTTATTGATATGACTTTGGATATTCTTTCAATCAGAAAAATATCGCGTATATTTGATGACATTAAAAAAACTGAGAATCAGGGAAAGAGTAATGAAGCAATGGGTGGTTTTAGGGGCATTATTGTTCAGTACGGCTGTTTTGGCAGATGATATAAAACAAAAGGAAGTGATTGCACAGAAACTTGTTGAGGTAGATGGAACGGAGCAGGGGTTGGAAGCGACAGACAAGTTGATCCTGAATCAAATTAAAATGCGCTTACCTAAAGATATTCCAGCAGAGTTTTATGCAGACTTGACCAAGAATCTCAATTCTGAACAAAGAAAGCAGTTTATTGTGCAACGTTATGTAGAGGCGTTTAGCCAGAAAGAGTTACAGGCTGCACTCTCATTCTATCAATCTACAGAAGGGAAAGCCTGGGCCAAGAAAGCCAGTGAAATTGGCAGTGAAGTGGCACATTACACCACTCAAAATGCGCGTACCGCACTCAACACCACCATGCAGCAGCATGTGGAAAACCCAACAGTTAAACAATTGATGGCCCGCATGAATCCAGCACCTGTTCAGCAACCTGAAAAAACTGAACAGAAATAAATAAAAAAAGGGAATAGTGAATCAACACTATTCCCCTTTTGAATGTTTAAGCTTATAGGGTACGGGAAATCAACTCTTTCATGATTTCGTTGGTACCTGCATAAATACGGTTGGCGCGGTTGTCGATATAGGCACGGGCGATTGGATATTCCAACATATAACCATAGCCACCATGTAACTGTAAGCAATCATCCACAACTTTTGAGAACATATCTGAAATTTTGTATTTGGCTGCCGCTGCGGCATCTACACCTAAGCTTTCTTCGAGTTGTAATTCCATACAACGATCTAAATAAGTACGGCAGAAATCAATTTCAGTACGTAATTCAGCTAATTTAAACCGCGTATTTTGGAATGTACTAATTGCTTTGCCAAATGCTTTACGATCTTTGGTGTATTGAACAGTATGCGCAAATGCTGCTTCTGCACCTGCCTGGCAAATAATCGCAACCAACATGCGTTCCCATGCCAGTTCTTTCATCAACATGATGAAGCCCATACCTTGCATACCAAGTAGGTTTTCCTTAGGTACGCGTACATTGTCAAAGAACAATTCGCAAGTATCTTGCCCTTTCATTCCGATTTTATTCAAAGGTTTACCTTTACTAAAACCAGCGCGATCAGCTTCAACGATGATTAATGATAAATTTGCTGAGCCTTTTTCATTGTTGCCTGTCTTGCACACCACAATCGCCATATCGCAGAGATAGCCATTGGTGATGAAGATTTTAGAACCATTAATCACATATTCATCACCATC
>NZ_DDAH01000191.1:672-955 GCF_002333245.1 Acinetobacter sp. UBA2063 | reverse complement strand
AATCACATATTCATCACCATCCAGTGCCGCAGTGGTGCGTACAGCCTGTAAATCTGAGCCTGTACCTGGTTCCGTCATTGCAATAGCGGTGACCGTTTCACCTGTCGCCATTTTAGGCAGCCATTTTTGTTTTTGCTCTTCATTGCCAAAGTTGTTGATATAGTTGGCAACGATGTCTGAATGTAAGGAAAATCCTGTGCTTGAGTCCATAGCATAGGCCTGCTCTTCAATCAGGATCATGCTGTATAGACGATCCACACCTGAACCACCATATTGTTCTGGC
>NZ_DDAH01000191.1:0-518 GCF_002333245.1 Acinetobacter sp. UBA2063 | reverse complement strand
GAACCACCATATTGTTCTGGCATGGTGGTACAGAGTAAGCCTAGTTCACCCGCCTTGTTCCATAAATCACGGTCAACATGCTGTTGTTTCTCATATTTCTCAATATTTGGAACAACTTCTTTCTCATAAAATTTACGGACTGTTTCGCGGAATGCTTCATGCTCAGAAGTAAATAGCTTACGCGGTAACATATTTGGAATTGGACGAATTGCACCTGATTGCATTTGTTATTTTTTCCTTGAGTATTGGATTTAAACATTCATTGCCACGATACAAGAAATTGAAAATAGTGGACAATGTGATCAATGCTCAATTTGATTGATGTATTTGGTCACTTGAGAAAAATCCCAGCGAAATTCTTGAGGGGATCGGGTAAACTAGGCCCAAATAGTTGCATAGGGGAATAAATGATGTCCGATGAAATGACACTTGAAGAACGTAAGGTGATTTATCGTTCACGGCGTGGTTTAAAAGAAATTGATGTGTATTTTGATCCCTACGTCAAAAACTATTATCTC
>NZ_DDAH01000189.1:0-10247 GCF_002333245.1 Acinetobacter sp. UBA2063 | reverse complement strand
TACGGCTATTCGGATAAAATGACCATTCATCATACTTGGTCGCATTCGGTTCAGTAAAAGAAAAGGTGAGCTGCCCCTCTATAATTTTATTTTTCATCGACTAGCCTACTTGCATAAAACGATCAGATTGAGTGAGTTCCTCATCTAATAATGTCAGTGTTTGCAAGGCATCTATGCTTTCACCTTGTTCAAGATAAACACCTTGATCAGTGGGACGTAAAGCAAAATATTTTTTAGGAATCGGGGCAAATTGCTTTTCTATGCTCAAAATTTCAATTTCCCTTAATAAAAATAAAGAATGAGTTGCCATAAATATCTGAATGCCGTTTTGACATAAATGTAGTAAAACCTTGGCAATCAATTTAATTAATTTGGGGTTTAAATTGGTTTCAGGTTCATCCCAAAATAAATAGCCCTGTTCAAGTAAAGTGCCTGTACTGATGAGACGTGCTAACATTGCCAGTTTACGTAGTCCTTCTGCAATTAAGGGCATTTCCAAATTTCCCTCACCCACAATACTTAGATAGAATCGTCCGCTTTTACTGTCTACAAATACCTTGCCACCCATGGCCTCTTCAAGTGGCTTTAATAACTCAGCAATGCGTTTTTCTCTTGCTCCTTTAACCGTAGGCGCATTTAGTAATGAACAGGTATCTCGCCATGTTTCTTCAAATTCAACATAGGTATGCTCATATAGGGAAATGAACCAAGGGCATAAAGTAAGCAACTCACGTGTAGGAATAAAGACAGGGGGCTTTACTAACCATTGCTCAGGTGCTTTCTCCATCTGTACTTCAGATTTACTGCGTGTTGAAAATACAAAACTTGTATCCAGGCTTTTATTATCAAAATTAAAGCTCAGTTCGCAACGCTCTGCGCCTTGTTTACGTCGAGCCAATCGCCCTAAAGTTTCAGGACGTAATACTGTCAATAATTTATCGGCATAACCTTTTTGCAAATATACCTGTGTTGGACGTTCATTTAAATGCTGTTTGCTTTGGTAACCTGTTGCAAGTACTGCATACATACTTTTAAGTAAATGCGACTTTCCACAACCATTTTCCCCAATAATAATATTCAAACCCCGTGCAAAATCAAAGTTTGCCTCAGGAAATACCGTTAAATTTCTGACTGTTAGGTGCTTTAACATGCTCAACCTACTCAAATATAGGGGGATAGTGGATTTTTCTATACTTTAACATAAGCATTTAATTTAAAATAATAGGTTCATTCGGCAATTCATTTTCATCATACAAATCATTTTTTACATAGTATTGATCCAATACTTGACCAATTTCATTCACGCCACCAGTCACAGCTCGTAAATATTCTTTTTGAGCCAAGGTAACAGCGATATTTTGGCAAATTGTATTCCACGTCTCAGTTTGTGTTGCATTTTTTAAACCGCGGTCAATCACAATCTCAACTTTGCGCTCACACAGATTTAAATACAGCAATACACCACTATTGAGTTCAGTATCCCAAACACCCAATTCAGCAAATAGCTGCTGCGCCCGTAGCCGTGTGTTTTGATGATAAGCCTGTGAACAGGGTATATGTCCTTCGATTACCACTTGAATTTCACCAACATGACCTTTTTCAGCCTGCTGCACAGCGTTGGCTATGTGCATTCTATCTTGCTTATTGAAATAACGATGCATAGAAGATATATAGAGGAAGTGTTTAAACCAGCGCTTTAAGCTTGGTTGAACCTGCTCATCCAGTTTAGGCTGGGTAATAATCTGTGTTGTATCTGTTTTTGTTACCATGAGCCCGATGCTCCTCCCCCGCCAAAACTGCCGCCACCACCACTATAACCACCGCCGCTGCCACCGCCAAAGCCTCCACCTCTGCCCCCTCGTCCACCACCTGACAAGAAGGCCTGAAAAATCAGTTGAGCAAGTGATGTGATTAATAAAAAGAAAATTCCCACACCAAGCAATAGACTCATCACCAGACCAGCACCATTGACCAGTCCCGCAACCATTGCTGCCACAGCCGCAGTAGATGCACTTAATCGTTTACCCACAATGAACGATCCTATGACACCCGCAATTAAAATAAATAGCGCCATCGTAAGCGTATTATCTTTGGCTTGTTGCTCACGTAAAGCTTGTTCATGACGGTCTTTTAATTCTTGGGCAGCCTGTTGGGCAATTTCTGGATCAAGATTAACGATACGGCTAATTTCATCCAACCCAGCCGAAATCCCTTGTGCATATTGTCCCTGTTTAAAGGCAGGTGTGATTTGGTTGCGAATAATACGGCTGAGTACTACATCAGGTAATACACCTTCCAGACCATAGCCTGTTAGAATCTGAATTTTACGATCGTTGATCGCAATTGCCATCAACAAACCATTATCACGTTTTGCTGAACCTAGCTGCCATTTTTCACCTGTACGCAAAGCAAAATCAAAAATCGCTTCCTGACCTGTGGTGGGTACAATAATGACTCCAATTTGAGCTTTACCCTGTTGATAAAGGGCTAGAATTTTTTGATTGAGTTGCTGGATTTCAGCCTCGTTCAATATCTTAGCTTGATCAATCACAGGTTGGTTTAAAGTGGGTAAACCACGTATAGATTCCCCATCCGCCATATCATTGGCAACTGTAGCTAGTACGGGAGGCTGTTCTGTGGTTGTTGATGACTTGTTTTGTTGCTGTTGCTGAATAATTTTTCCAGCAACCACTAGATCACCTTGATCTGTCGCAGTGGCGGTCTCAGCCCAGGTTGTATGTTGAAAACAAAGCATTGCAAAAATGATGGTTAAAACATATTTTAATTTTTGCTTTAACTTGATCAACATACGCCCCTCCTAAGCCGAAAACAATTTCAACGATTAATTAAATGAAACTGTTGGCGCCTGTTGTGCAGATGAGTCTGCCTTAAAGTTTTCCTTGGTTTTCATTCCAATCACTTTTGCTGTGATTGCTTGTGGGAACTGACGCACATATGAATTGTAATCTTGCACTGTCGTAATATAACGGTTACGAGCAACCGCGATTCGATTTTCTGTACCTTCCAATTGTGCTTGTAAATCACGGAATTGTTCATTGGCTTTTAAATCTGGATAATTTTCAGAAACAGCAATCAAACGAGATAATGCACTTGTCAATTGACTTTGTGCTTGTTGATATTTTTCAAATAGCGCTGGGTCTTCTAAAACTTCTTTATCTACTTTTAAACCCGCAACATTCGAACGAGCTTGCGTCACCTCTGTGAGGACTTGCTCTTCATGTTTGGCATAGCCTTTCACTACATTGACAAGATTAGGCACAAGGTCAGCACGGCGTTGATACTGGTTTTGTACTTCAGACCAGGAAGCATTGACCGCCTCATCTTTCACCTGCAAGGTGTTATAGCCACAGCCTGTGAACAATAAGGTGCTTGCCAATACAGTTGCGAGCGCAGTTTGTTTGATCACTTTCATAAAAATTTATCCTCAGGTTTTTCTTTATATTTTTTCAATAATTCATTGTAATGTGATTTTTGTTCTCTGTGTAACATTTATTTGTTGAAATCTTTATATCATTGCATAGAATCATCGGAGAACTGTAACCGTCGTACGGTAATCCCCAATGCCTTGAGGCGATTTAAATAATTTTCTCTGAATTTGCATTTACAAGAGCCATTTTTATTGCCTACACAATTTCCTGATTGGTCTTTGAAAATCACGCTAAAAAATGATCAGGGACAGGGCAAAATAGCTTATACGATTTGCCAAAACTACCAAAAAGATAAGGTGAAAATAGTAGAGCCTGCATAATGCAGGCTCTACTTAGACGTGTTTTACAATATTTTCTGGATTAAACACCAAGGTAATCTAAAATACCCTCGGCAGCTTGACGACCTTCCCAGATAGCAGTTACCACAAGATCAGAACCACGCACCATATCTCCACCTGCGAAGATTTTTGGATTAGAGGTCTGGAACTTAAACTCTTGCTGTTCAGCTGCCACTACACGACCTGAACCATCTAAGCTCACATTCGCAGAACCAAACCAATCCGCAGGGCTTGGACGGAAACCGAAAGCAAGCAATACTGCATCAGCTGGTAAAACTTCTTCAGAATCAGGAACTGGCTCAGGGCTACGACGACCACGGCTATCAGGCTCACCCATCTGTGTAGTCACGACTTTTACGCCTGTTACCTTGCCATTTTCACCAACAATTTCAATTGGTTGACGATTGAATAGGAATTTCACGCCCTCTTCATAGGCATTCTTTACTTCACGCGCAGAACCCGGCATGTTGCTTTCGTCACGACGGTAAGCACATGTCACATCATGTGCACCTTGGCGTAATGAAGTACGGTTACAGTCCATCGCAGTATCACCACCACCAAGAACAATCACCTTTTTACCATCTACACTGATGTATTCGCTTGGATCTTTTTCCCAGCCTTGGCAACGATTTACATTCGCAATTAAGAAATCTAATGCATCGTAAACACCATCAAGATCTTCACCAGGGAAACCACCTTTCATATAAGTGTATGTTCCCATACCCATGAATACTGCATCGTATTCAGCAAGCAACTGTTCAATCGTTACATCGACACCAATTTCAGTATTCAAACGGAACTCAATGCCCATCCCCGTGAAGATTTCACGACGACGTTTCATCACATCTTTTTCCATTTTAAATTCTGGAATACCGAATGTAAGTAGACCACCAATTTCAGGACGTTTATCGAATACAACTGGTTTTACACCACCGCGTGCAAGAATATCTGCACAACCTAAGCCTGCTGGACCTGCACCAATAATTGCAACTTTTTTATTCGTCCATTTAACGCCAGACATATCTGGGCGCCAGCCTAGAGCAAAGGCAGTATCGTTGATATATTTTTCAGCATTACCAATCGTTACTGCACCAAAGCCGTCATTTAAAGTACAAGCACCTTCGCATAAACGGTCTTGTGGACATACACGACCACATACTTCTGGCAAGGTATTGGTTTGGTGGCACAGCTCGGCTGCTTGGAAAATTTGACCTTCTGCAATCAACTTTAACCAGTTAGGAATATAGTTATGTACAGGACATTTCCATTCGCAATACGGGTTACCACAACCTAAACAACGATGCGTCTGATTCGCAGCCACTTCAGCAGTAAAAGGTTTATAAATTTCCACAAATTCTGCTTTGCGGACAGTAATATCTTTTTTCTCTGGATCTTGGCGTGGTACGTCCAGAAATTGAAAGTCATTATTGAGGCGTTCTGCCATGTCTCTCTCCGTGGGTAGGCGCAGCGGTTTTCTTCACCTCTGCACCTGCCTATGTCTTTGCAGTCGTGGAATTATTGTGGATCAGCTTGGGTTGTTTTCAAAAGCGTTTGCAAATTAGCAGCTTTTGGTTTTACAAGCCAGAACTTACGACTATAGAAGTCGAACTCATTACGGATTTTGTAAGCCCAAGCACTGCCTGTTTCTTGGATATGCTCATCAAGAATACGTAATAGATATTCTTTATGATCTTCCATCGCCTCAGTCGAGATACGATTTAAGTCAATCAACTCATGGTTATAGTAGTCAACAAAGTCGTTATCAAGGTCAAGGACATAAGCGAAACCGCCTGTCATACCCGCACCAAAGTTATGACCAACTTTACCTAAGACAGTGACCACACCACCTGTCATATATTCACAGCAGTGATCGCCAGCACCTTCAATGACTGCAAAAGCACCTGAGTTACGAACAGCGAAACGCTCACCCGCAGTACCCGCAGCAAATAACTTACCGCCAGTCGCACCATACAAACAAGTGTTACCGATGATTGCAGTATTTTGCGTTTGGAACGGCGAACCTTTTGGTGGGAAGATCGACACACGACCACCCGCCATGCCTTTACCAACATAGTCGTTAGCATCACCTTCAAGTTTGATATGCAAACCACCTGCATTCCACACACCAAGTGATTGACCAGCAGTACCAACCAAATTCATCACAACAGGGCTGTTTTCCATACCCAAGTTACCATAACGACGTGCAATCTCACCCGAGATACGCGCACCGATTGAACGATCACAGTTACCTACAGTAAAGTTAAATGAGCCGCCTGTTCCCGCTTCAATCGCTGGTAGCATTTCTTCAACCATACGTTCAGCCAAGACACCTTTATCAAATGGCGCATTACCTTGAACTTGACAATATTGTGCCTTGCCTTCCGCTGAAGGATGAGAGGTTAATAATGCACTTAGGTCTAAGTGTGCATGTTTTTCAGTTTCACCCGGTAATACTTCTAGTAAATCAACACGACCAATCAAGTCTTTTAGTGATGAAACGCCTAATGCAGCCAACCATTCGCGTGTTTCTTCAGCAATGAATTTGAAGAAGTTAATCAACATTTGTGGCTCGCCAATATAATGCTCTTGGCGTAAATGGTCTTGTTGGGTTGCCACACCAGTTGCACAGTTATTCAAGTGGCAAATACGAAGATATTTACAACCTAATGCGATCATTGGTGTAGAACCGAAACCAAAGCTTTCAGCACCTAAAATTGCTGCTTTGATTACATCCAGACCTGTTTTTAAACCACCATCAGTTTGAACACGAACCTTACCACGCAAGTCGTTTACACGAAGAGCCTGATGCGCTTCACTTAAACCGAGCTCCCATGGTGAACCCGCATGGTGAATCGACGAAAGCGGTGAGGCTGCTGTACCACCGTCATAACCTGAAATGGTGATGAAGTCAGCATAAGCTTTTGCAACACCAGCGGCAATTGTCCCTACACCCGGCTCAGATACTAATTTCACTGAAACCATCGCTTGAGGATTGACTTGCTTCAAGTCAAAGATCAATTGCGACAAATCTTCAATCGAATAGATATCGTGGTGTGGCGGTGGTGAAATCAAGGTCACACCCGGCACCGAGTAACGTAAACGCGCAATCAAGCCATTTACTTTACCACCTGGTAGCTGACCACCCTCACCTGGTTTTGCACCTTGCGCCACTTTGATCTGTAGAACTTCAGCAGAAGTTAAGTACGCTGGTGTTACACCAAAACGACCTGATGCAATCTGTTTGATTTTCGAGTTACGAATCGTGCCGTAACGCGCTGGGTCTTCACCGCCCTCACCAGAGTTCGAACGACCACCAATGGTATTCATTGCTATCGCAATTGCTTCATGCGCTTCTGGAGACAATGCACCTAATGACATACCTGCAGAGTCAAAGCGAGGTAAAATCTCTTCAATGGTTTCAACTTGATCCAATGCAATTGAATTGGTGGTTTTTAACTTAAATAAGTCACGAATCGTAGCAACTGGACGGTTATTCACCAACTCTGCATATTCTTTAAAGTCTTGATATTGACCTGAACGAACCGCCTTATGCAATGAGTTAATCACATCAGGGTTGAAAGCATGGTACTCTTTACCAAATACAAATTTAAGTAAACCACCTTGATCAATCGGCTTACGGTTCTGCCAAGCAGTTGTTGCCAATTTTTTCTGATCGTTTTCTAAATCTGCAAAAGTAGCCCCTTGGATACGGCTTGGTACGCCAAGGAAGCATTTATCAACCACCTCAGAAGAAAGACCAACCGCTTCGAACAACTGACCACCACGATAAGAGGCAACTGTTGAGATCCCCATTTTAGAAAGTACTTTCAATAAGCCTTTCTCAATGCCTTTACGGAAATTCGCTTGTGCATGGATTGGGTCACCCAATAACTCACCTTTGGCAACCAAGTCATTGATCACATCGTATGCCAAGTAGGGATAAACTGCTGTCGCACCAAAGCCAAGTAATACTGCAAATTGGTGCGGATCACGGGCAAAACCTGTTTCAACCAAAATGTTCGCATCAGTACGCAAACCCGTTTTAATCAAATGATGATGTACCGCACCTGTTGCCAATGCAGAGTTTGCAGGCAAGAAACCTTCACGGAAGTTTTTATCCGTTAATACGATTAAGGTTTTGCCATCACGAACCGCTTGCGCAGTTTCTTCACAAATACGGGCAATCGCTGCTTGTAAGCCTTCAGCTTCAGCATAGTTCAGGTCAATATCAACAACGCCATAGCCTTCGCGCTCTTTTTCAACATCGCGAAGCTGCTGCATTTTTGAATTAGACAATACAGGGCTGGAAATAATGATGCGGTCGGCATGCTCTGGACCTTGCTCGAACACGTTCTGTTCACGACCTAAACAAGTTTCCAATGACATTACAATTGATTCACGTAATGGATCAATTGGTGGATTGGTGACTTGCGCAAATTGTTGACGGAAATAGTCAGAAACATGGCGCACTTGACGAGACAATACTGCCATTGGGGTATCATCACCCATTGAGCCGACAGCTTCCTGACCGCTTTCTGCAATAGGACGCAATAATTGATCACGCTCTTCAAATGTTACCATAAACATTTTTTGCGCTGCTTTTAACTTATCCCCTGTAAGGCCTTGATCCACAAGTTGTTCTTCAAGCTGTGGATTGGCCTGTAAGCGAATCGCATGATCACGCAACCATTCACGGTATGGACGCATGTTCTTAAGATGATTGCTGACATCTTTGGTATCTAGCACTTTGCCAGTCAATGTATCAACCACTAGGATTTGACCAGGACCAACACGACCTTTAGACACCACATCTTCTGGCTCATAACCCCACACGCCGATTTCAGATGCCAAAGTGATGTAGTCATTTTTAGTGATGACCCAACGCGCTGGACGCAAGCCATTACGGTCTAGCATACAGATCGCGTGACGACCATCCTGAATCACCAAACCTGCTGGACCATCCCAAGCTTCCATGTGCTTAGAGTTGAATTCATAGAATGCACGTAGATCAGCATCTAAAGTTTCAACATTCTGCCATGCTGGTGGAACCAACATACGTAGCGCACGGAATAAGTCCATTCCGCCACCCACAAGAATTTCAAGCATGTTGTCTAGGCTTGATGAATCCGAACCAGTACGGTTTACGATCGAATTAAGCTCAGTTAAACCTGGCAATAATGGGTTTTCAAATTTAGGCGTACGTGCCAAAGCCCAGTTACGGTTTGCTGTAATGGTATTAATTTCACCATTATGGGCAAGGTAACGGAATGGTTGTGCCAATGGCCAGCGTGGCAAAGTATTGGTCGAGAAACGCTGATGGAATACCACGATATGTGATTTTAAGCGCTCATCAGCCAAGTCGGTATAGAAGTCGGCAATCGCTGCTGGCATCATCAAGCCTTTATAGCTGATGACTGTGGTCGCCAAAGTGGTGACATAGAACAAAGGATCATTTTGTAATTGTTGTTCAGCACGGCGGCGTGCCAGGAAAAGTTTACGGTTAAACTCAACCTCAGTTAAGCCCATTGGGCAATTCACAAGAATTTGTTCAAATGCAGGCAATGATTGCAGAGCAATCTCACCGAGAGCATCATTATTTGTGGGTACAACACGCCATGCCGTAACCGTTAAACCTTCCGCTGCAATTTCTTTATTTAAAATATTCTTTGCATTTTGAGCTAAAGCAGGGTCAATATTTAAAAATACAGTACCCGCAGCAAAAATCTCAGTAAGATTAGCACCTAACTTCTGAGCTTCGTCACGAAAGAACTGTTTCGGCATAGCCAATAGCAATCCGCACCCATCTCCCGTTTTACCATCTGCGGCAATACCACCACGGTGCGTCATGCAACTTAAACTGTGAATCGCGGTTTCGACCAGATGATGGCTTGATTCACCCTTCATATGGGCAATCAGACCAAAACCACAGTTATCCTTAAACTCATCAGGCTGATATAGACCTTGAGCGGGAGCTACAGTATTAGGCGATGGCATGTGCATAGCGTACCCTTCTTTCAACATGGCTCTTTCGAGCAACAAACAATCAATTCATTTTCTGCGATATTGTCGATTAACTCATTTAAAGTTCAATGCTTCGCAAAAAAACATTTTCACTGGCGGATTTGCAAATATACGTCTTTCTTATGCAAGAATCAGCGTATTTCACTATATAAAGTGTTTTCAGTTATTACACTTTAACAAATACTTGTAAAGTATAAAAAACTTTCTATTTCACTCAATTAATGAATCTTTTCGCACAAAAAAGGGTAATGAGTAGACAAATTAGCATCATAAGAAAGCAAAAAATATGCCAAAAAAATAAAAATTTACTAAATCATTAAAAAAATTAAAATAACTTTAAATTATAGAAACTAAGCCCTAAACACCAAGAAATGAAATTGCACCAAAAAAAATCACAGTGCCATAAAAAGAATCAATATTGTTTCATATTGGTGCAAAA
>NZ_DDAH01000181.1:0-3983 GCF_002333245.1 Acinetobacter sp. UBA2063 | reverse complement strand
TTTCCAGCGGTGTGGTAGCAATTCTTCTATTTGGGTCACTTTATGCGTCGGCAGTTTTTTCAGCTCATCACTGAGATAGGCATACGGATCCAGCCCATTCAGCTTTGCTGACTGGATTAAAGTCATGATATTGGCCGCTCGTTGACCACTACGCAGCGAACCTGCAAATAACCAGTTCTTGCGTCCCAACCCCCAGGGACGCATCTGATTCTCTATCCAATTGTTACAAAGCGGCGCTGTTCTGCTATACCGTCAGTCTTTTTCCTGATCCACCTCTCTTATAATTGCTTAAGTTGTGTATGCATGTTTAAACACCCATATAGAGGATTAAACCACAAAAGGCCGAAGCAAAAATCACATACACCACATTGAGCTGAAATTTGAATAGTGCAATACATGCAGCCAAAGTAATAAATGCCGCTTCATAATTAAAAGGGTGATGAAAGCCGTTTGGCCAGAGCACATGATAACTAAAGAACAAGGCAAGATTGAGAATGACACCGACCACAGCAGCAGTAATCGCCGTGAGTGGCGCAGTAAATTTAAGTTCATTATGCGTGGATTCAATCATCGGAGCACCTGCGAGAATGAACACAAAGGAAAACAGGAATGTAAACCATGTGACAATAACTGCTCCAATTGTCCCAGCTAAAAATAAATGATCAGCACCCAATAATGCATGGTTATATGCGCCTAGAAAGCCAACAAAAGCCACCACCATAATCAGTGGGCCTGGGGTACTTTCACCCAGTGCCAGACCATCAATCATCTGGGTTGGATCCAGCCATGCATAATGATTGACCGCACCTTGATAGACATAGGGTAAAACCGCATACGCACCGCCAAAAGTCAGCAAGGCAGCTTTGGTAAAGAACCATGCCATTTGGGTATAGGCATGTTGCCATCCCAGTCCCAGAGTCAAAACCAGCATTGGAACAAACCAGAGTAATGCTGCAATGCTCAGGATTTTGGCGAGTCTGGCCCAATGGAAAACTGCATGTGCAGGCGTCGGGGTATCATCATCTATCAGGGCTGCCCCATAACTTTTATGATCATTTTGATGGGAAGCCTGAGCGTTAAATAAATCTGGTTTTTGCTTACTCAGCACATAGCCAGCAATCGCAGCCGCTAAAATGATTAAGGGAAAAGGGGTGTTGAACACAAAGATGGCAATAAACGCAGCCACCGCAATCAACCAAAGATAAGCATTTTTTAGTGAGCGGCTGCCAATGCGGTAAGTTGCATGGAATACAATTGCGGTTACGGCAGGTTTAATCCCGTAAAACAGGCCTGCAATAATCGGTACATCACCAAACTGAACATAAATCCATGATAGGGCAATCAGGATAAATAATGATGGCAGAACAAACAAAATGCCAGCAACTAAGCCACCTGCGGTTCGGTGCATGAGCCAGCCAATATAAATGGCAAGTTGTTGTGCTTCTGGGCCAGACTCGCCAAAATCATAGTTGAGTGCGGGCAAAAAGCTTTTTTCAGAAATCCAGCGTTTATTTTCCACAAGTTCCTGATGCATTACCGCTATTTGGCCAGCAGGCCCGCCAAAGCTGATAAACCCCAATTTAAGCCAGAAGCGAAAAGCATCCCAGAAGGAGACAGATTGAATCGGAGGTAGGGTATCTGATGGTTGCATGGAAATTTCCAAAGAATTTGTTTTTATGGCGAATGATGAATAGCTGGACTGATTTAACCTCGATATTTTAAGGAGTGAATCATTCAAAATGATGAAATGGCAGAGTTGTTAAAGATATTTTCATCACTTTGAATGTTTTTATTAAACCATAAGTTCTTTCAAAAATGCCCACGGAAATATGCCTTTATCATGTCCATCATCAAAGCAGATTTGAATGCCGTAGCCTTGTGAGTAAATCGCTGAAATGGCAACATTTTCAGGATACTGAATCTCTTTCTGTCGTAAACGACTGGCACGGCAAAATCCGCAGGGGCAATTGGCTCTCAATTGCTCATGGCTAAAATTCTTATGCTGACCATCTGCCCAACTCAGCAATAAAAGTTGTTGTTCAACATTGACCTTGATTTCAGTTGGTTCAAGCTGCATTAAGTTTCTCCTGAATCAAGGCCAGTCCAATACGAATCGATTTACGTACTTCTGGATCGGGGTCTTCGGCGTGTTGTAATAAAATATTCTGTGCTTGTTCGCCGCCAATTTCACCTAATGCAATTGCCACTTCCTTACGCAAGTTGCTGATGTCATGCTGGAAATTTTCCTGTAATTTTGTAATCGCAGATTTGGCTTTCAGTAAGCCCAGACTACGCGTCACTGCAATTCGCACTTGCCAATAGCTGTCATCCAGTTGTTGCAACAGGATATTTTCCAGTTCGACCGCTTTCAGCTTGCCAATGGTCTTGGCCAAAGCAATTTGCTGCTCGTAGAGCAAATGGTCATTACTGGAGACAGGAACTTGCTTTACCCGACTTTTGGCCTCGTAATTCAAGGCCAGCTTAACCTGTGAGAACAGCTCATTCAGCACACGATCAAGCGTATAGGCAATGTAATAGTCCTCCGTTTCCTGACGCAGGTCACTTGGTCCTAGTCGCATTGGAAATAAAATGCCACACAAGTCATCCAGTATGGATTTAAGAGATTCCCTGGAAGGCAGTTCACGTCCGCCAAACTCCTTGATGCGATGTTGACGTTCACGCCATTCATGACGTGCTTGTTGTAAGCCCTCAACAACAGGCTGGATTTTCCATTTGCTCACGCTGATTCCTTGCAAAACCAAGTATTAAATTAATCTGAAAATCGCTGGGTGAAAAAACAGCATCAATCTTGTAACCACGGTAACTGGTGGGTACGCCAGCCATTGCTTTGGTTGCGTTGCTGCAATTCATTCAGGTCACCCTCAAAACCCTCAAGCACATTGTAGACCTGGGCAAAACCCACGCTAAATGCAGCAGTTGCGGCCAGAGCCGAACGTTTGCCACTTCGGCAGAGCAACAGAATGGTTTTATCCTTGCCGACCTTGCTTTCAAGTTCTTTCAGGAAGCGCGGATTGCGGTTGAATGAGGTGCCAGTTGCCCATGCAACATGGATACTTTCAGGTACATAACCGACAAATTTGCGTTCCTCACTGGTACGCACATCAACTAAAACAGCATGACCCTGTTCAACCAGACACCATGCTTCGACAGGCGGCACACTGCCCGTAAAATCGAGTTCATTTTCATCAGCATAGTGGTGGGCACGCTGTAATATTTCTTGTGGGTTTGCAGATAAACCGTGAATTGTAGTTGTGGATTCTACGGCTTGGGTAGAATCAAATTGAGCATTCATTTTTTTATAACCTTTATACATCAGCTGGATGATGTTTTTATCTTAGGACTGTTTTTATATTCAGGAAAATAATCAAAATTTATTTATATATCTATTTTTGATAAATAGAAGGATTTTATTAAATGAGTGTGGATATGGATTTTAAAACTAAAAATCTTATTTTAAGTGGATTGTATGATTAGAGATTTATTTATCACAATTAAATATTTTAAATTTACATCAAACCCACACCTATATAAGTTAACCTTAAATCGAATTCAAGGTTAATGTATATAAGGTGGATCAAGTAAAACCTGAACCGTATCGGGTTTGTCGGAGACTTTTTTATTTAAGTTAGGCCACCTGACCTAACGGATTAATCTTATCATAGTAGATTTCTTCAAACTCAAAAGGCGATACATAACCCAGTGCACTGTGTACACGCTTTTTGTTGAACCAATCTACCCAATTTAATGTCGCAAGTTGTACATCTGCTAAACCTTGCCAATCTGCTTTTAAATATTCAATCACCTCTGTTTTGTATAAGCCATTCACCGTTTCAGCCAAAGCATTATCGTATGAATCACCCGTTGTACCGACTGATGCTCGTAAATTTGCTGCTTCTAAACGATGGGTATAGCGAATAGAAAGATATTAAACACCTCTATCGGAATGATGAATCACATTCTTT
>NZ_DDAH01000207.1:0-9244 GCF_002333245.1 Acinetobacter sp. UBA2063 | reverse complement strand
CATCGGTGTTCTGTTGTAGCTGATAAAACGGCTTTTTCATCTCTTTCTCAATATCAAGCGACTATGCAGCTATTTTAGGTCAATCATAAAATAAGAAAAATTGATTTATTTTTATTTAATGAATCAGTTTAATTGATATAAAACTTCTAAATCCTGAAAATTTCCTGTGTAAAAACACAACAACAAGACGAAACGCTGAGAATATGGCAATATATAGCCTTTGCAAAATCACTGTATTTAACGCCCATGAAGTTGCTTCGTCTCAACGCTTTATCGCCAGATTTTCAGTTACCCCCAACTGCGGTCACGATTGGCAATTTTGATGGTGTCCACCTCGGCCATCAAGCGATGATTGCCCAACTCAAAACGTTGGCTGAAGCGCAAGGCTTAAAAACATTGGTGATGATTTTTGAGCCGCAACCACTTGAATTTTTTAAAGCTTATGATGCTCCGCCACGCATTAGCTCATTACGTGAAAAAGTAGAATATTTAACTGAGCTTGGTGTGGACTACATTGCAGTTGCGAAATTTGACCAATATTTTAGAAGTTTAAATGCCACAGAATTTGCTGATCTACTTAAATTAAAACTCAATGCACAAAGCTTAGTGCTAGGTGATGATTTTCATTTTGGTAAAGACCGTCAGGGCAACAGCGAGTTTCTACGCAAATATGGCTTTGATGTCACCAATTTAAATACGGTGGCACTGAATGGAGAACGAGTCAGTTCAACCCGTATCCGTCAGGTTCTACAGCAGGGCGACCTTGCTTTGGCGGCAAAGCTGCTGGGCCGTCCCTACAGCATTACGGGACGGGTGCAATATGGCGACCAGATTGGCCGAACCCTTGATTTTCCAACCATCAATGTCCGTTTAAACCGCCATAAACCGTGTTTAAGTGGTATTTATGCGGTGGATGTCGTCTGTGAAAATGCCTCACTCACAGCAAAAACAAAGCACACTGATCCTGCTTTGAACGGAATTACAGGCTATCAAGCTGATAGTTTGTTTGGTGCAGGTCATGTGGGGACACGCCCAGCCATCAAACAAGACCAGCCAGAATGGCGATTAGAGGTACATTTCCCCGATGTTTCTGCTAATCTGTATGGCTTATTGATGCGGGTAACTTTCCTTCACTATCTACATGGTGAACTGAATTACCCTTCGCTTGAAGCACTCAAAGCTGGAATCGATGATGATGTGCAAAAATTACGAGACTATCGTAAGCGCACACCAGAATTTCCTTTTTAAATTTAAATTTCATTTGTAATACATGTCAGTTTAGACTGATAAAACTGGAAGAAAACTTGCATGAGCGATAAGCAAACTCCTGAAAATGCAGTGGATTATAAAGCCACACTCAATTTGCCTGATACTGAATTTGCCATGAAAGCAAATTTGGCTGTGCGTGAAGCCAAATGGTTAGAAGAGTGGTATGCCGACAACATTTATCAGCAGATTCGTGAATCGCGTATTGGTAAGAAAAAATATGTTCTTCATGACGGCCCTCCATATGCCAATGGTCAAATTCATTTGGGTCATGCCGTCAATAAAGTCCTTAAAGACATTATTATTAAAAGCCGTGTGATGGATGGCTTCGATGCGCCATACGTACCGGGTTGGGACTGTCACGGTCTTCCAATCGAACTTAAGGTCGAAGAAAAAGTCGGCAAAGTGGGCGTTAAAGTAGATGCCTCTACTTTCCGTAAAGCTTGTCGCGAATATGCCTACACCCAAGTCGAATTACAGAAAAAAGACTTTGTGCGTATGGGCGTATTTGGTGACTGGGATAATCCATACCTCACCATGAACTTTAAGCAAGAAGCAGACATTGTTCGTTCGCTTGGCGCAATTGCCAAAGCAGGTCATATCGAACCGGGTTTAAAACCTGTGAACTGGTGTTTAGACTGTGGTTCTGCGCTGGCAGAAGCGGAAGTTGAATACGAAGATAAAAAATCAGATGCGATTGATGTTGGCTTTACGGTTGTTGATCTTAAAGACTTAAGCAGCCGTCTTGGTGTAAATGTCCAAGATGTGACGGACATCGTGATCTGGACCACTACACCCTGGACACTGCCTGCCAACCAAGCAGTGGCACTCCATGCTGAAATCGACTACCAACTGGTTCAAGTACAAAGTGATCGTGGTACACAAAACTTTATTTTGGCCAAAGATCTGGTTGAATCTGCAATTGAGCGTTATAAGCTTGAAAATCCAGTGGTACTGGCTGATTTTAAAGGTTCAGCAATCGAGAATGTCTTATTACAACATCCTCTGATTACTGATCGCCAAGTGCCTGTTATTTTAGGTGAACACGTTATCGCAACTAGCGGTACAGGTGCAGTACATACCGCTCCTGGACACGGTGTGGACGACTATAAAGTTGGCTTACAGTACAACCTAAAAGTTGATAACCCTGTCGGTGGTAATGGCATATATTTACCAACAGCGCCGATTTTTGCAGGCGAACATATCTATAAAGCCAATCCAAAAATTATCGAAGCTTTGGGTGCTGCTGGTCGTCTATGGGCGCATCAGCCAATCAAACACAGCTACCCACACTGCTGGCGTCATAAAACCCCGATTATCTTCCGTGCGACACCTCAATGGTTTATCAGCATGGATGCTAAAGGTTTACGTCAGACAGCCTTGAATGCGATTGAAAATGACATCGAGTTTGTCCCAGATTGGGGTAAAAATCGTATTCAATCCATGATTGAAGGACGCCCTGACTGGTGTATCTCACGTCAACGTACTTGGGGCGTACCAATCCCATTCTTTGTACACAAAGATACTAATGCATTACACCCTCGTACACCTGAACTCATTGAAGAAGTCGCTAAACTGATCGAACAAGAAGGTATTGATGGTTGGTATAACCGCGATGCTAGCGACTTCATTGGCGCAGATGCTGAACAGTACAATGCCGTACGCGATACACTTGACGTTTGGTTTGACTCAGGTACTACACATTATGCAGTGTTGCGTGAACGTGAAGAGTTACAAGACCCTGCAGATTTGTATCTTGAAGGTTCAGACCAACATCGTGGCTGGTTCCAATCGTCATTGTTAACTTCAATTGCGATTAATGAACGTGCACCGTATAAAGGTCTACTCACTCACGGTTTCGTGGTCGATGAGAAAGGTCGTAAGATGTCTAAATCATTAGGCAACATCATCACCCCACAAGACATTATTAAAGATATGGGTGCTGATGGTTTACGTTTCTGGATTGCATCTGCTGACTATCGCTATGAAATGACGGCTGGTAAAGAAATCTTTAGCCGCGCATCAGATGGTTATCGTCGTATTCGTAATACCTTACGTTTCTTGTTGGCCAACTTGAATGGTTTCAAACCATCGACAGATGCTTTGCCAGTCGACCAACTGATTGCATTGGATCAATACATCTTGCAACGCGCTGCTGAGGTTCAAAAAACCATCCAGCAAGCCTATGAAGAGATGAATTTCCATATCGTCACCAATGCATTGACCAACTTCTGTATTAACGACTTAGGTGGTTTCTATCTCGACATCATCAAAGATCGTCAGTACACCACTAAAGCAGATTCTCAAGCACGTCATTCTGCACAAACAGCGCTATATCACATCGTACAAGCCTTTGTTCGCTGGATGTCACCGATCTTGAGCTTTACCGCACAAGAAGCTTGGCCATTGATTCCTGAACAAACCGGTAAATATGTGTTCACGGCTGAATGGTATGACATCCCAACCGCATCAACAGCAAACTTACTGTCTGAAGCAGATTGGCAAACATTGATTAGCGTAAAATCAGCAGTAAATAAACAGATTGAAGCCGCACGTAACGCTAAACTCATCGGCAGTAACTTATCTGCCAAAGTTGAACTTTGGGCAGATGAAGCCTTACAGACATTGTTAAACCAATTGGCTGATGAATTACGTTTTGTCTTGATCACCTCTCAAGTCATCGTTCACCCTTATGCTGAACAAGGTGAAAGCACGGATCTTGCAGGATTACGTGTCCAAGTCTCCGCAGCAGATGGTGAAAAATGTGTACGTTGCTGGCATGTACTGCCAGATGTAAATACACATGTTGGTCATCCTGGTTTATGCGCTCGTTGTATTATCAACGTCACTGGCAGTGGCGAAGTGAGAAAATATGCATAATTCTGTGCAAACTAGCCCAGCAAAAAAAGGCTTATTCCAATTTTATCCACATAACCTGCTTTGGCTTGGACTTTCAGTCCTCGCCATTGTGCTGGACCAATGGACTAAATGGATTGCCAGTTCACATTTAAATTATGCAGATCCTGTTCCTGTACTGCCCTTTTTAAATTGGACGCTGTTGCATAACTACGGGGCTGCATTCAGCTTTTTGTCTGACGCAGGCGGCTGGCAACGCTACTTCTTCACCTCTTTAGCAGGTGTGGTATCGCTGATTTTCATTTTCTGGCTGATGCGTATGCCAAAGAAAATGATCGTGTTACCGATGGCGATTGCGTTGATTCTCGGTGGTGCAATTGGCAATCTGATTGATCGTGTCAGCTTAGGCTATGTGGTCGATTTTATTCATGTTTACTATCAAAACAGCCATTTCCCAGCCTTCAACCTTGCGGATAGCTCAATTACGCTAGGCACGATTTTACTGCTGATTGATACCTTCTTCCTTGAGAAGAAACGTAACCAAAACGTGGATGCATAAGATGAACGAAATTATCCAACCAAACGAAGAAATTCGTATTCAAGATGGCTCAAAAGTCGACTTGCATTTTTCTGTTTCAATCGAAAATGGTGTTGAGATTGACAATACACGTAATCGTGAAGAACCCGTAAGCCTCGTGATTGGCGATGGTAACTTATTACCTGGCTTTGAAAAGGCATTATTTGGTTTACGTGCAGGTGACCGTCGTACCGTGAGTCTTCCACCTGAAGAAGCATTTGGTCCATGGAATCCTGAAAACGTACAAACTTTTGATACGGTTAAATTTGAGCAACGTCCAGTTGAAGGACACATGATTGAGTTTGAAGATAAAGCCAAACAAAGCCTCTATGGCGTGGTGAAATCTGTAAATGATGATGTGACCGAAGTAGACTTTAACCACCCTTTAGCGGGTAAAAATATTACCTTTGAAGTTGAAATCTTTAGAGTCACCCCTGCTGGACAACAAGGTATTAAATTGATGTAATCAATTTGCATACTTGCTGCATCTTTCTGCTGTTCAACCCCCCCAAGTACAAGAATATGGACTTGGGGGATTTTTTATTGAATAAGACAATTATTAAATATAATCAATCATTTAAAACTCAATAAATCCAGTTTATTGATATTCGTTTCACCGATATCTCGTTGTACGTTTTAGCTTACATGCATTGCAGAAAATTGATGCTAGGCAAAAATCACCTTTCATTTTATATTTAAGGCATACAGAAACAGGATGTTTCAAAAAGCAAGAATAACTATAATAAAGAATATAACGGCAGGACGCTGAAAGGTATAACAGCACTAATACCTAAACATAAATCTGAAAAAGCCCCGACATGATGTTGGGGCTTTTTTCTATCTGTTTTTTGTCCCACCCTAAAATATGTTTAGACCTGAAGAAAGGCATTTTATGGAGCCACCAATTTAAGCAATCTGGCAGATTGACCATCTTCAATCACCCAAATATTGCCATCCTGCGCTTGGAGTACGCCACGAATCCGCTGCCCCATCGCGATTCGCTGTAGCTCCCGAACAGGCTGTGCTTGTGTATCCACTACAATAATTGCTTTTGAAGATAAACCACCAAGAATGGCTTTATGCTTCCAGTGTGGAAATACATCTCCCGTATAAAACATCAAACTTGAAGGAGAGATGACAGGCGTCCAATCCAGAACTGGGGCTGTAAATTCAGGACGAGTCGCATGGTCTGGAATTGGCAAACCATTATAGTGATCACCATTCGACACCAGCGGATAGCCATAGTTTTCGCCCTTGGCAATCAGATTCAACTCATCGCCACCTTTAGGTCCCATTTCTGCAACCCAAAGCTGCCCTGCGGAATCAAATGCCATGCCCAAAGGGTTTCGATGCCCCAAACTCCAGACTTGTTTGGCAATCTCGCCATGTGTTTGAAATGGATTGTCTAAAGGGGTTGTGCCATCTGCATTTAAACGCAAAATTTTGCCTAAATTAGATTTTAAATCCTGAGCAGGTTCAAACTTTTGTCGTTCACCAGAACTTATCCATAATTTGCCATCTGCACCAAACTTTATACGATGTGCATAATGTCCCTGTCCTGAAACTTTCGGCACTTGCTGCCAGATTCTTTGAATTTGGGCAAGTTTTGGCGTGGGTTTAGCATCCAATAAGAGCTTGCCCCGAATCACGACTGCACCGTAACCACCCGTACCCGCTTCTGCATAACTTAAATAAATCTGCTGATTCTGTTTAAATTCAGGATCTAAAATGACATCACCCAAACCACCTTGTCCGCCATAAGCCACTTCAGGGATAGCTTGAACATCTAAGCTTTGAACTGTTTTTGGATTAAAAAGTTTTAATTTCCCCGCTTTTTCTGTAATTAATAGACGTCCATCTGGTAACTCTGTCAATGCCCACGGCTCATTAAAATCTGCAATTGGCTGTACTTGATAGCGTTGTAAGTTTTGTGCAGAAGTTGATTTTGACTCTAAAGTAGCCGAGTTCTGTTTCGGCTGAACTTGTGCATTACACCCTGTGATTAAACCCAATGTAACTAGACCTATAAATCCATAGTGTTGCCGATTCATCTTAAGCATCCTAATTGCTCCTCTATTTATTCAATCTTAGCTTGAGCTAATCAAGACATCATAACCAATGAAACTCACCCTGAGCATAATAGAAATGTATCGCTATACACTTTCTTACTTGAATCTTCTACAAAGTAAATAGGCAAAAAATTAAGGAGCGATGCTCCTTAATTTCAAAGTCCCACAATATTAACGATCAATTAACTATAAGATCGACTGGCTTTTTTGACCACACTTGGCTCACTCACCACCTTTGATGTACTTTGTAAACGAATCATTGCCACTGCAATTGCACCAATCACCGCAGGAATCGCCACCGCCAAAAAGTTCATTTTATGCGGTAAATTCATACCCAAAAGTACGCCAATGATAATAGGGCCTACAATCGCACCTACACGCCCCACTGCAGAAGCACAACCGATACCTGTCGAACGAATCGTGAGTGGATAATACTGTGCAACAAAGCTATACAGTAAAATACTGCTGCCAATGGCAGAAGCACCCGCTAAGCCGACCAATAAATAAATTACAGGCTGTGGTGAATTGAAGCCTAGACCCACTAGAGAGAATGCCCCCAATAAAAACATGCCAATAATCACAGGTTTTAAGTGGAAACGGTCTGCAAAGCGGCAACATCAGATCCACCACCAGGCTCAGTAATTGCCAAAGCCGAAATCTTTTCGCCGGAAATAATATCTGGCAATACTTTCGCTTTTAGTTCTTCACTTCCAAAATGCTGAATTGGTGGAGCACCGATGGTATGTACCATCAACGAAATATGCACACCACCTGAACCCGCTTTCGCCATTTCCACACCAGCGAGTAACGAATAAAAAGGATCAGCATCCGGAATACCCCCATATTCTTCACCAAAGCCTAAGCCCAATAATCCAATCTCAGCAGCTTTCTTATAAAGCTCTCGAGGAAACGTTTCAGCCTCATCCCATTCATTAACAAATGGAGCCATTTCTTTTTGCACGAATCGACGTACATTGTCTGCAAAAGCTTGGTGTTGTTCATTATAGTAGATCGGATTAAGTTGCATTTTCTGCTTCCTAGCTTGAATAATTCTGAGTCGATTAGAGTATTTATAAGCGCTTTACCTTATCAAAAAAGAAAAAACCAAGCAAGCGCTTGGCAAAATACACATCAATTTTATCCATAATCATTTATCAAAAACGTTGAGATATTTATCCGAAATAAGAGCCCAAATCCTATTAGTAAGTATTTAAGCCCTATTATCACGGTTATGATTGATCGTAATTTTTCGGATTCTGCATGAGTAAAATAGCAAATGGGCGAGTAGATCGAAATGCTTCCAAAACAATTACAAAAATTGAAGTAAGAGGAATTGCTAAAATCGCTCCTGCGATTCCCCACAATGAAGACCACAAAGACAAGGAAAGCAAAACAACAAACGGAGATAAATTGATTTGTTTACCAATCATACGTGGCTCTAGAAAATTTCCTACAAACATTTGTGCAACCGTCAATAGAATTGCAACCAGAATAGTTAATTTCAGCGAACCAGTTTGAGCCAATGTCATTAGAACAGGGAAAATCACACCGAATAAAGAACCAACGTATGGAATATAGTTAAACAAACCAATAATTAAAGCCCAAAATAATGCATACTCCACACCACACGCCCAAAGAATAACAAAACAAATCGTTGCTAAAATCAAATTAATAAGTGTCTTAACGACAAGATATTCACTAATCTTTTTATTAATATCCGCGATCAATAACCGCGTTTGTTCAGTTTTACCATCTGGAAATGCAATCATTAATTTTTTAACGAACTGATCTCGCTCATTCAATAAAAATAAGGCATATACAATAATGACAACAAACATGCCTGTCAGCGCACTAAATGAAGTAAGTGTCGAAGTAATGAGACTTTGAAGATTAATCTGGCTCATCAGCATTTCTCTAAAGATTTGCCAGTCCGGACTATCACTCCACCCTAAATACGCGTTTACATACAAAAAAACCTGTTCAATATTCGCTTCATAGATTGGCATCTTAGCCAAAATTTTCTGTCCAGTTGTAATCACTAAACTAATAAGCTGAACCATCACCACAATAAAACTGATTAATACCAATATTCTTCTAAACCATTCTGGCGTAGATTTCAAAACAGGAAACTTTACTAGCCAATGACTTAATGTGATAAGGATATACATCGCTATCGTCGCAACAAGGATTGGCAATAAAAAGCCTTGCCCAATTTTCAACAACCATCCAAAGAGAATTAAAAACAATAAAATATAAACCAATGTCTGTAGGCTAGATTGCCAAGAACCAAGATTATTATTTTGCATATTCACATCACGCTTTATCTTTTCCCCAATAGTTATACCGTAATTTTCCCCAATTTATTTTTCTCGTTGCAATAAAAAACACCCCTAACCGTCAGGTTAGGGGTGTTTGAATTTAAAAGCTGGCGATGACTTACTCTCACATGGCAAGTGCCACACTACCATCAGCGCGA
>NZ_DDAH01000264.1:0-12397 GCF_002333245.1 Acinetobacter sp. UBA2063 | reverse complement strand
CCTATGTTAAGGGCTCATTGATTTTATTGACTTTAAACCTGAGCAAGCGCCTGTTCAAGGTCGGCAATCAGGTCATCAACATGCTCGATACCAATGGACAAGCGAACCAAGTCTTCACTGACCCCTGCCGATTTAAGTTCCTCCTCATTGAGCTGGCGGTGGGTGGTGGTTGCTGGGTGGCAGGCCAGACTTTTGGCATCCCCAATATTCACCAGACGTGTAAATAGCTGTAATGCATCAATAAAGCGAGTGCCACCCTCCAGACCATCCTGTACCCCAAAGGAAAGGATCGCAGATGGTTTCCCTTTCACATATTTTTGTGCCAAATCATGCTGTGGATGGTCTTTCAGACCTGCATAGTTCACCCATTTCACTTTTGGATGTTGTTTTAAGTATTCAGCAATTTTGATGGCATTTTCAGTATGGCGCTCCATGCGCAGGTTGAGGGTTTCCAGTCCCAGCAAGATCAGGAATACGCTGAGTGGGCTAATGGCCGCTCCAGTATTGCGTAAAGGCACCACACGGGCGCGAGCAATATAGGCGGCCGCACCCAATGCCTCAACATAGTTGACACCGTGATAGCTTGGATCAGGGGTATTCAGTGCCTTAAAGCGTTCAGGATACTCACCCCAAGGGAACTTGCCGCTGTCAACAATCACACCACCGATACTGTTGCCATGACCACCAATATATTTGGTGAGGGAATGGATCACAATATCTGCACCAAATTCAAATGGCTTAAGCAGGGCAGGCGTTGCTACGGTATTGTCCACAATCACAGGCACACCATATTCATGGGCAATTTTGGCATTCGCTTCCAGATCAATGATATTGCCAAGTGGATTACCAATGGATTCAACAAACACCAGTTTGGTTTTATCATCAATAATGGCGCGTAACGCGTCTGGATTTTGATAATCAAAGAAGCGCACCTCGATGCCCTGTTTTGGCAAGGTGTGGGCAAACAGGTTGTAAGTTCCGCCATACAGGGTTGAAACCGAGGCAATGTTGTCACCTGCTTCGGCAATGGTCTGAATGGCATAGGTAATTGCCGCCATGCCCGATGCCAGTGCCAGTGCCCCAATACCACCCTCCAGCGCCGCAATTCGCTGCTCCAGTACCGCCGTGGTGGGGTTCATGATACGGGTATAGATATTGCCCTGAACCTTTAGGTCAAACAGGTCTGCACCATGCTGTGTGTTATCAAAGGCATAGGAGGTAGTTTGATAGATTGGCACGGCCACTGACTTGGTGGTGGCTTCTGGTGAATACCCTGCATGAATGGCTAAGGTTTCATCTTTATAGGTCATGGTTACATCATCTACGTGAGTTAAATAATCATCGAGTGTAGCCCAAAATCTATCCAAAATATTGCATAAATTATGCGATTTTTAGCATTTTTATTCATATAGATGAGATGACGATAACGGTGTCTGTATTTTTCCTGGCAAGGTCTTTGCAACTCTGCAATGTCTTGAAAAAGAAAATCCTTTGTTCGGGACAAACAAATCCTATCTTAACTTCAAGTTGATCGGGTTTTCAGCGTATAATACGCCCGATTATTTTATTCGCTTTTTTGCGATGTATTGGTTTTTCAATTGAGGAGTCCTGCGTGGCCCAATATATTTATACGATGAACCGAGTGTCGAAAATGGTTCCGCCCAAGCGCGAAATCTTAAAAGACATCTCTTTATCATTTTTCCCAGGCGCAAAAATTGGTGTGCTTGGTTTGAACGGTGCAGGTAAATCGACCTTGCTCCGTATTATGGCTGGCGTAGACAAAGATTTCTCAGGTGAAGCCCGTGCCCAACCAGGAATCAAGATCGGCTATCTGGAACAGGAACCGCCACTTGATCCAAGCAAGGATGTTCGT
Source organism: Acinetobacter sp. UBA2063 (assembly GCF_002333245.1). Lineage (NCBI taxonomy): Bacteria > Pseudomonadati > Pseudomonadota > Gammaproteobacteria > Moraxellales > Moraxellaceae > Acinetobacter > Acinetobacter sp. UBA2063. The sequence continues at coordinate 10,524 of NZ_DDAH01000264.1, read as the reverse complement.
GGCAACGTTGAAGATGGCGTACGTGAAGCACTGGATGCTTTAGAGCGTCTTGATCAGGTATTTGCTGAATATGCTGATCCTGATGCTGACTTTGACAAGCTTGCAAAAGAACAGGAAAAACTGGAAGCGATTATCCAGACCTGGGATGCACATAATTTAGATAACCAGTTGGAAATTGCAGCAAACGCCTTGAACCTTCCAGCATGGGATGCTGACGTATCTTTGCTTTCAGGTGGTGAGCGTCGTCGTGTTGCACTGTGTCGTTTATTGCTGTCTAAGCCAGATATGTTACTTCTGGACGAACCGACCAACCATTTAGATGCTGAATCAGTGTCTTGGTTAGAGCGTTTCCTAAAAGATTTCCCTGGCACCATCGTTGCGATTACGCATGACCGTTATTTCCTGGATAACGTGGCCGAGTGGATTCTTGAACTTGACCGTGGTATGGGGATTCCTTACCAAGGTAACTATTCTTCTTGGTTAGAGCAGAAGAATGCCCGCCTAGAGCAAGAAAACAAACAAGAAGAATCTTTTGCGAAAGCATTGAAAAAAGAACTTGAATGGGTTCGTTCAAATGCAAAAGGTCAGCAGAAGAAAAACAAAGCGCGTATGGAGCGTTTTGAAGAACTTAACTCACGTGAGTTCCAACAGCGTAACGAAACTTCTGAAATCTATATTCCACCTGGCCCACGTCTAGGGAATAAAGTCGTAGAAGTGGAAGGCATTAGTAAATCATTTGACGGTCGCCTATTGTACGAAAACCTGAGCTTTACTGTACCTCCTACAGCGATTGTCGGGATTGTGGGTCCAAACGGTGCAGGTAAAACCACACTGTTCCGTATGATGACTGGCGAACAGCAACCTGATACAGGTACGGTGACTTTGGGTGAGTCGGTTAAAGTTGCGTATGTCGGTCAGATTCGTGACACTTTAGATAACAACAAAACTGTTTGGGAGGAGGTTTCTGGCGGTTTGGATATCTTAAAAATCGGTGATTATGAAATCGCATCGCGTGCTTATATTGGTCGCTTTAACTTTAAAGGCCAAGATCAGCAAAAACGCGTAGGTGAACTGTCTGGTGGTGAGCGTAACCGTTTACAACTTGCGAAAATCCTGCAAATGGGCGCGAACGTCATCTTACTGGATGAGCCATCGAACGATCTTGATATTGAGACCCTGCGTGCGCTTGAGGATGCAATTCTTGTATTCCCAGGTACCGTCATGGTGGTGTCGCACGACCGTTGGTTCCTTGACCGTATTGCCACGCACATTCTGTCATTTGAAAATGAACAGCCAGAATTCTACACAGGTAACTATGCAGAATATGAGGCCTACCGTCAGTCACGTTTAGGTGAAGATGCGGCCCAGAAACGCACCAAATATAAAAAGATTACGGGTTAATTGCCCGTAAACTAAAAGAAACCAGCTTTCGGGCTGGTTTTTTATTGCCTGAATCGGGTTTTAAAATGCCAGCTCACTATAGGCGTGAGATAAATATCTTTTTGCTTCAGGATGTCCCTGACTGGCAGCGCGTTGCAGCCATTTTTCTGCTTTCTGATAATTTTTATCCAGACCTAGGTCACCATGCAGATAGCTGATCCCAAGCTTAAACGAGGCATTGGCATCACCGCGCAAAGCGGCACGCACAAAGTACCAGATGGCATTGCGGTCATTTGATGACACCACATAGGCATTTTCATGCAGATGGGTTTCATGGGCAAGATGCTCGAAAAATTCAGCGCGCTCAATTTCCTGATGGGCATCGGATAATTGCAAGGCAGGCATAAAGTTTTTTGGCAAGAGGTGTTGTAATAAGCGTCTAATATTCATCATTCCCACCCCTAAAATAATTGTTTTATCTTGCTAATATATGCCTGTTTTTGATTGGCTTGATATAAAAATTGTAAGAAAATTATTTTTGGCTGTGCTGTTTAATTGATTAAAAATAATACCGTTTCAATATGGCATGATAATTGGTATAAATTCTGTTTTTGTAATTGTATTACATGATACTTAGTTGCTATAGTGACGCAAATTTTGAACAGTTGATGAAGCGTGCGCCGTTCCGCCGTATGGATGACCCTTTTGCTAAGTTTGTTCATGTTCCAGAGTCTCTGGAATGTGGCGGCGGCTTTTTGCGGTCATGAAACGGTTGGCCAGTCGAATGGCCTGCATCACTTTGGGCATCATGTGGTCGATACCTCCTCCTGTGCCGCACTACATCAGCATACTTCTGAACATACTGCATCCAATGGTTCAGTACCAGTTAGCCTGCAAGATCACCATGACCATTTGCCTTCCTGTTTTCATGTGTTGGTGACTGAACAGCAACAACTGCTTCAACCGATTCTTCAAAACCAGCAATTACAACCACAATATCACTGGTTCAATGCCTATCAGTCGCCTGATTTAACTAGATACCATCCGCCTCCTGTATTGACCCCGCTATAGGTGGGGTAGCCGAAAAATAGCCCACCGCAACCTTATTTATTTGCGGGGCTTTCTATGTCTTTAAATTTAAATCAGCGTATTGATGCTCTTAAAAAGCATACGCTTAAACATCATGTCTGTGTAGCATCATCAAGATACTCAGTTTTGGCTATCGCTTTATCTGCGGTGGTTCTTAGTCCATCGATCACCGCAAAGCCCTTGCTGGATGTCAATCAACCCTCAACTGTTGTTCAGGGAACTAGCAGTTTTGAACAAGTTTTAGCGCAGGTTCGCGCCTATCAGAACCAGCAAGCCAGTTGGCAGGTTCAGCAACAAATGGCAAATGCTCAACTAAAACAAGGTGGTCTCTGGACTAATCCCAGTATCTCGATTGAACAGACGGGTTTGCAAAGTGATCAGGATCAAGAGCTTGCCATTGGTATTTCACAGCCATTAGATCTATTTGGTCAGCGTCGAGCAGCACAAAAAGTTGCTCAACTTTCCTCAACACAAGTTGACCTTGAACAGCAACGTTACAATGCAGAGCTTGATTTGATTGTGCAATACGCATGGTCGCAAGTGGCGTTATTCCAATTAGAAAAGTCATTGATCGCAGAACAGTTGCAAGTGAGTCAGCAAAATTTAGATGCCACTTTAAAACGCTATCAGGCCGGTAGTATTGCTCAAGTTGATGTCGAACGTGTGCGTATGGCTCATTTAGAGAATCAGCGTATTTTTCAGCAGGCTGATTTACAGCTGCAAGTCGCACAGAAACAATTAGCCAGTTTCTGGGGCAGTGATGCGAATCAATTTATGATTGCACCAACTGTCAATGAGCTTTGGGCAAGAGCCACAGCTGTGAAGACTGATGAACAAAACATTGAGAATTTGTTTGAGCGTAGTTTGCAATTAGAAACACAACGTCAACAAGCCAATATCGAGCAGCTCAAAGCAAAATCTCGTCCTCAGCCGATTATGACCTTAGGGGTGAATCGGACTCGATCAGCAGATCAAAACACTGAAAATCAAATTCGTTTAGGCGTTGCGATTCCTCTTAATATTTTTAATCCACAAAAATACGGTATTCAGATTGCAGAGGCCAAACAAACACTGATTCAACAGCAACAGCGTTTCTACCGTCAACAAAACCAGATGGATATCGATGTTCGTCTTGCAGAATTACGTGGCTTACACATGCAATTTAAACAACTGAATGATCAGCAGGTGCCCTTGGCAACCCAAGTTCAGCAAAAAACCTTAGAAGGTTTTCGTCTTGGTAAATTTGCTGTGACTGACGTGCAGCAAGCGACCACCCAATTACAAGATGTTCGCTTGCGTAAAGTACAACTCCTTAAACAAGCATGGCAGTTGAGTGTAGAAGTTCAAAGTGCGCGTATGGGTCTTCCTGTCGAGCAAATCACAGCCAAAGATGCACTGATGCAATTGAATCAACGTGTTTGGCAACAAAGTAACGCTTTCCCAAGCCAAGTCGGAGAATAAGAAATGAATATCAAACAAAAAACACCTTCTCAGTGGCTTTGGATTGTGGTGATTGCCGTACTGACGATACTTTTGGCAGTCGGACTATTGTGGAATAACAAGAGCAAAACTGCTGAAAGTGCTGCACAGGGTGAACAAGAACATGCTCATCAGGAAAGTGAAAAAGCTGAATCTGCTCATGATGAAAATGGCGAGGAACATGAGGCTGAAGAAAGCCTTAGTTTAACCGCAGAGCAAATGCAGCAGCATCGTGTCAAATTGGCACAAGTGGCATTGGGTGAAGTGAATCAGGTTCAAACTTTTCCTGCAAAATTGGTCGTGAATACAGATCGGCAAGCGCATGTTTCACCAAGTTTTGCTGGTCGTGTTGAATCGGTCTACGTTGAGTTGGGTCAGCAAGTGAAACGTGGTCAGGCTTTGGCAAATCTGCTTGTTCCTGATTTGGTGGATCAACAGGCCAATTTACAAATTGCCCAGACCAATCTGGAGCTGGCAAAGCAGGATTATGAGCGTGAACGTAGTTTGTGGTCGCAAGGTATTTCTGCCAAACAAGATTATCAACGTGCCTACAATGCTTATCGTCAAGCACAGATTCAGGTGCAGGCAGCCCGTTCGCGTCTTAGCGCCTTTGGTGCAGCTTCTGGTTCAAATGGTCGCTATACCTTAACCGCACCCATCAGTGGTGTGATCAGTAATAAAGACATTGTCATTGGTGAAAATGTTCAACTTGCAGATCAACTATTTACCATTGATCAGTTAGATCAACTTTGGTTGGAATTTGTGTTGCCGACTATGGCAAATATCAATGTACAGCCCAATCAGCAGATTCGATTTAAATCACTGCAAACAGGCAATCTGTTTAATGCCCAAGTCCAAAGTTTAACGACTGAAGCCGATGCACAAACAGGGCGTTTACAAGTACGTGCTAAAGTTTTGTCAAATGCAACTGAATTACGTCCAAACTTGATGGTGAATGTAGAGCTACAAGCAGGCTCAAAACAGTCGGCTATGCGCGTCAATGCACAGGCGATTCAACAGGTTGAAGGTAAAGATACCGTTTTTGTTGCAAAAGCAAATCAAAAAAAAGGCTTTGATTTTGTTGCAGTACCTGTGCAAGTTGGACAGCGTACCCAAGATGGACAATGGGTTGAAATTACCCAAGGTTTAACAGCAGGTCAATCTTATGTGGCTGAAGGAAGCTTCTTGCTGAAATCAGAGCTTGAGAAAGGAGAGGCTGCGCATGGACACTAATTCCTCTCAATTGCCGAAGCCAGAGGGCTTATTTGATCGCATTATTCAATTTGCGATCCGTAATGCGATTTGGGTCATGTTGTTTGTGATGACGTGGATTGCAGTTGGTATTTGGAGCTATCAAAAGCTTCCGATAGATGCAGTTCCTGATATTACCAATACTCAAGTACAAATTAATACCCAAGCGAATGGTTATACTGCCTTAGAGGTAGAGCAGCGGATTACCTATCCGATTGAAACGGCAATGGCAGGGATTCCTGATCTGGAACAAACCCGTTCGATTTCTCGTTATGGCTTATCGCAAGTGACCATTATTTTTAAAGATGGCACCGACATTTACTGGGCAAGACAGTTAATTAATCAACGTTTGCAAGAGGCAGACGGACAATTACCAGATGCGGTTGATCCTGTGATGTCTCCCATTTCTACGGGGCTTGGAGAGATTTACCAATGGGTGGTCAAAGCTAAACCCGATGCAAAAAAACAAGATGGAACACCGTATAGTGCGATGGACTTACGAGAAATCCAAGATTGGATTGTGCGTCCACAATTACAGCGTGTTAAAGGTGTGGCTGAAATTAACAGTATTGGCGGCTACAACAAAACCTATATTGTTTCACCTGATTTAAAGCGTTTACAGCAGCTTCAAATCTCCTTGCCAGCGTTACAAACTGCGTTGCAAGAGAACAATGAAAACCGAGGCGCAGGTTTTATTGAGGAAAATGGACAACAACTAACGGTACGTGTGCCGGGTATGCTTAGTACAGTTGAGGATATTCAAAACATTACTGTCTCGGTTAAAAATGGTCTACCCATTCGTGTTGCAGATGTGGCTTCAGTGGCGATCGGACATGATTTGCGTACAGGTGCTGCCACCTATAATGGCGAGGAAACCGTGCTTGGCATCGCGATGATGATGATGGGTGAAAATAGCCGTACGGTTGCCCAAGCGGTTGATAGCAAGATCAAGGAAATTCAGCTGACTTTACCCAAAGGCGTTGAAATTGAAACGGTTTATGATCGTACCAGTTTAGTCAATAAAGCCATTAAAACTGTTCAAAAGAACTTGGTTGAAGGTGCGATCCTCGTCATCGTGATTCTCTTTGTGTTCTTAGGTAATTTTCGTGCAGCTTTAATTACTGCCTGTGTCATTCCGCTTTCGATGTTGTTTACATTAACAGGAATGGCTGAGCAAAATATTAGTGCCAATTTGATGAGTCTAGGCGCATTAGACTTCGGGATTATTGTCGATGGTGCGGTAGTGATTGTCGAAAACTGTATTCGACGGCTCGCAGAAGCCCAACATCATGCAGGGCGATTATTAACAAGACAAGAACGCTTTAAAGAAGTCTTTTTGGCAGCCAAGCAAGCACGTAAACCACTCCTGTTTGGTCAGGCCATTATTATGGTGGTGTATCTACCCATTTTTGCTTTGACAGGTGTAGAAGCGAAAATGTTCCATCCAATGGCAATGACGGTGGTAATGGCATTGCTGGGTGCGATGATTTTGTCGGTGACTTTTGTTCCAGCGGCTGTGGCGTTATTTATTACAGGTGAGGTGAAAGAAAAAGAATCTCGTTGGATGCAAGCGCTAAAAAGAAAATATCAACAAATCCTAGATTGGGCATATCAATTTAAGATGGTGGTTGTGACTTTAGCGGTGAGTATTTTAGTTTTGACTGGTGTATTGACCACGCAAATTGGTAGTGAGTTTGCACCACAATTGAGTGAAGGGGATTTTGCTTTACAGCAAATGCGCTCTCCAAGTACAGGTTTGGAACAATCTTTAAGAATGCAGGAAAACACTGAAAAACTAATCTTAAAGAATTTCTCAGAAGTTAAAGCTGTTTTTGCTCGAACAGGTACGGCTGAAGTTGCAACGGATGTAATGCCACCCAATATTTCCGATGCGGTGATTTTATTAAAACCACGAGATCAGTGGGAAAATCCAAAGGAAACTATTGATGAGTTACGGACACGGATGCAGGCATTTCTGGAAAATATTCCAGGCAACAACAGTGAGTTTTCACAACCGATTGAACTACGTTTTAATGAATTGATCTCAGGTGTACGTAGTGATGTCGGGATCAAAGTCTTTGGCGATGATATGGATGTGCTGAATACTCAAGCACAGACAATTGCGCAACAAGTCCAGAAAATCTCGGGAGCGACTGCAGTTAAGGTTGAGCAAACGACGGGCTTGCCTGTACTCAATGTCGATATCAATAATGCACTTGCAGCGCAATATGGCTTATCTGTGAAATCGATTCAAGATGTTGTTGCAGCGAGTGTCGGTGGTCAGAATGTCGGTCAGATTTTACAAGGTGACCGCCGTTTTGATTTTGAAATCCGTTTACCCGATGAACAACGCACAGCACAGAACTTAGCGCAGTTACCTATTCAATTGCCGAATGGTGGTTTGATCCAGTTGCAAGATATTGCCAAGGTGGAAACCATTTCAGGTATGAATCAGGTCGGACGTGAAAATGGTAAACGTCGTGTCATTGTGACTGCCAATGTGGAAGGGCGTGATTTGGGTTCATTTGTGCAGGAGTTACAGGCCACACTGAAACAGCAACCATTACCCGCAGGTTATTGGCTGGAATATGGCGGACAGTTTGAAAATCTGGCTTCTGCGGCCGCGCGAATGCAAATCGTCATTCCTTTGGCCTTGATCACCATCTTTATTTTATTGATGGCGGTGTTCCATAACTTTAAGGAAAGCTTTTTGGTGTTTAGTGGCGTGCCATTTGCCTTATCAGGTGGTCTGGTTGCGCTGTGGCTGCGTGATATTCCACTGTCAATGTCAGCAGGTGTTGGATTTATTGCACTCTCTGGTGTCGCAGTACTGAATGGTTTGGTGATGCTCAGTTTTATCAAAGAGCTTCGTGAGCAGTTTAATGTACATAAAGCGACATGGCAGGGGGCGATTCTCCGATTACGCCCCGTTCTGATGACTGCCTTCGTGGCATCTTTGGGTTTTATTCCCATGGCAATTGCCACAGGCACAGGTGCAGAAGTACAACGCCCATTGGCAACGGTAGTGATTGGTGGAATTATTTCCTCTACCTTACTGACGCTGTTGATTTTACCTGTAGTGTATCGTTGGATGAATGAATCTGCACAGCCTGATCAATCGTCATAGATTGAGGCATCTTATCTATAGACGTATGCCTTACTTTTGAGGGATCAAAAGTAACAAAAATCCTTTGTTGAGCTGATGGAATATCCCTATACCACAGCTCAACGGGCGGCATCCATGCCGCCGCCCCACGGTAGTAAATTGAAGCGAGATAGAGATATCGTAGTCAGAAAAGATATTCGAATGTATAAAATGATAAGGAGTCTAATATGAGTGGACATCAAGGGCATGATCATAGCCATGCCGCCGTCACTGAAGGCAATGCGAAAAAGTTAACCATTGCGCTAATACTGACCACTACATTTTTAATTATTGAATTTATAGCGGGTTTAATCACGCAAAGTTTGGCATTACTTTCTGATGCAGCGCATATGTTTACCGATGCGGCAGCACTGGCAATTGCATTGGCGGCGATTCAAATCGCCAAACGCCCCGCGGATAACAAACGGACTTTTGGCTATCAACGCTTTGAAATTCTGGCGGCATTGTTTAATGCCTCCATGCTGTTTTTTGTGGCGATGTACATTCTTTACGAAGCCTACCAGCGTTTTACCCAGCCGCCTGAAATTCAAAGTATAGGCATGTTAGTGGTCGCATCAATTGGATTGGTGATTAACCTGATCTCAATGAAAATTTTGATGTCGAGTGCAACTGAAAGTTTGAACATGAAAGGTGCTTATTTAGAAGTGCTCAGTGATGCTTTGGGTTCCGTGGGTGTCATTATTGGTGCGGTGATCATCTATTTCACCAACTGGTATTGGGTCGATACCATTATTGCAATTGCGATTGGTTTCTGGGTGTTGCCAAGAACATGGATTCTGCTTAAGCAAAGTATTAATATTTTGCTGGAGGGTGTGCCTGAAGAGGTGGATATTGAAAAGCTGCGTAATGACTTACTGGCGCTGGATGGCGTTGAAAGTATCCATCAATTGAAAGTCTGGGCGATCACTTCAAAAAATATTCACCTGACTGTACATCTGTTCGCGCCAAATGCTGACCGAAAACAGCTGCATTATGCCGCAGCAGAGATGCTATCGCACGAGCATGGTATTGCCGAGGTGACCTTACAAATAGAGGATGATGCAGAAATGAATTGCCAGCATACGCATCAACATGATGAAGATGAGGAACATGGTCATTCACATCAGCATTAAGCTGATGTGAAACCCAATTCTTTTATGTGGTTCAATTCTGCCATTGGTGATTGCAGTCACGGCATTTCCAGTGCTTTTGCGCCTGCATAAAGGCCTGCATGGAGATTTTAAAATCTGGCAGATCACGCCAGAACAGAACACCTGCAATTACACAAACACCAAATACTGCAACGGTTGCGATTTGCAGTGTTTGTCCTGCACCATGACCAAAAACCCACATCCCAACACTGATCAGCACCAAAACCAGTAAAATAAAAATGGCGGGAACGAGAAGCACCAGGCTTTTTGGTACGCTGGGACGAGGGCTGTTGGCACCCTGACTGACAGGCATAATTTTCACGCTTTGACATTTAGGGCAACGGTATTGCATAGAGGATTCCTATAGTGTTTTGGCTATTTTAGCGAAAATTATGCAAAAGCAGAAATGGGAGAATTTTAATTCCCTAAACTGCGTGCAAAGTTCAAAAGCCGCTGCTGTCTCTCATGATCCTGATGATCAAAGATGTTGGTCAATTCAGCGAATTCTTCGGTATCGGCATAAAAATAAGCTAAGGGTACATCCAGAACCTGAGCAATTCTTTCGGCTGTATTGTACTCAATGGTATGGATGCCATTTTCGTAGCGGCTGATTCTAGCACTGGGACAGGATTCATCTAAACCAATGGTAATGCCTAATTGTTCTTGTGAAATTTTTTTGAATTTACGTGTTGTTTTTAATCTTCTACAAAATCATGCTTTTGTATCTTCAATCATTCCAGCATGCCATACATTGTAAAAGTTACGAAATTCGTATATTTAATGTTGAATGTTTTTACGAATTGCGCAATATTGCGTTTTACGTAGATTTTTACCATTTGGATTTTTATGAAAACAAGTATTTTAACGATTGGCATGTTATTGATGATTGGAGCTTTTGTTGGTTGTTCATCAGCGCAACCGATGTGGCGCAAAGCAGGTGTTACACCCTTTGATATGAATAACGCTTTGGCAAAATGTCGCTATGAAGTAAGAGCTGCCAAAGTTGAGCAAAATGAAAGAAATGCAATG
>NZ_DDAH01000072.1:0-4899 GCF_002333245.1 Acinetobacter sp. UBA2063 | reverse complement strand
ATCTATTGTATGCTTCTCTGCAAGAGAAAGAAATGAGCTGTGGATTTCATTAAAGGCGGTCTAACATTGCTGGGAATCCTGATGGCCCACACCTTTCAAAAACCGATTCAATAATAAAAAGCCTTAACTGAGGTTAAAGCTTTTTGACCTTTTATTTCATGGGATTTATTTCTGCGCCGCGATTTGCGCTTCCAGTAGTTTGACCTGTTCCTCTTTAAGCTTAAGCAGTGCATCGACATCATCATGCTGCTGCTTGAGTTCCTGCTGTTGATCCTTAAGCTGCTGATGAATATCATCCAGTTTGGCAATTTCCTCTTTCGCCAAACTGTCATTTGCTGGAAGCGGCTCTTTAATAATTGATTCCTCAACCAACTGGATTGGTTTGGCAACTTCGCTGCTGGCTGCTGTTGGTTCAGCTGTAACAGCGGTTTGCTGTTTTACTGTCGCAGCTGGTTGTGTAGCTGTGGTTGTCGATTGCTGATCTTTTTGTGCCAAAAACCATTGCACAGCAAGAAACAAAACCACAACAACGCTAATTCCACCAATTATCATCCATAATAATTTGGAATTTTGAGTTTGGTATGTGGACATCATTTTTAACCTTCTAGTCAAAATGACGAGGTTTGAATTGTATCACTCCAATTTCATCTGGCTCAGCGGGTTGTTGCTCTTCCACGTGGGTCGGGCGTTTTTCACTATAAGCACATTCGATACATTCAATCCACTCGTCATCCACAGTGATGATCTTAACTACACGATCTAACGCGCCACATTTAGGGCATTTTGCACCCGCGATGAACTGTCTTTTCATGTCAGTTAATACCATGCTGTGAACAATAATGACGTAGTTTAAGCGGTTTTATCGGTGTTCGTCCAACCTTGATGGCGTAATAATGCATCTATTTTTGGTTCTCTTTTTCTGAAATTGCGAAATGCATCAAGTGCAGTATTTTTTCCGCCAACTGCTAGAATAAACTTTCTAAACTCTTTTCCAGTCTCGGTATTAAAAATACCTTCGCTTTCAAAGCGGTCAAAGGCATCACTGGCTAAGACCTCAGCCCATTTATAGGAATAATAGCCCGCAGCATAGCCACCCGCGAAAATATGGCTAAAACTATGCTGGAAACGGTTATAGGGAACCGTTGGCACCACTGCAAATTTGGCTCGAATATCGTTCAGCGTTTCCTGAATCTGCTGGCTGTTTAAAGCAGGTGTTTGGCGGTGAATTGTTAAATCAAACAGGGCAAATTCAATCTGACGTAGCGTTTGCATACCAGACTGGAAGAAACGTGCATTGAGCAGGGCAGATAGCAATTCTTGTGGCAATGTTTGCTTGGTCTCGGTATGTTCACTGAGCACATCAAGGCTTTCATTATCCCATGCCCAAAATTCCATAAACTGACTTGGCAACTCCACTGCATCCCACGCCACACCATGCGTCCCTGCCACTGAGATATTATCCACTTCGGTCAGCATGTGATGTAAACCATGACCAAACTCATGGAACAAGGTAATCACTTCATCATGGGTCAGCAAGGCAGGTTGATCGCCAATCGGTGGGGTAAAGTTGCAGACCATGTAGCAAATGGGTTTTTGTAGACCATTGGCCGTTTGCACACGAGAACGGAAACCACTCATCCATGCGCCACCACGTTTGCCATTGCGTGCATATAAATCAAAATAGAAACCGCCGACCACTTGACCTTGATCTTCAATTTCGAAATAACGTACATCATCCTGCCAAACAGGCGCCTGGCGTTCAACGATCTGGATACCGTAAAGGCGCTGCACAATCTGGAATAAACCTTGAACCACTTTTGGTGCAGGGAAATACGGTTTAAGCGCTTCCTGAGAAAGATTGAACTGTTGTTGTTTCAACTTCTCAGAATAATAGGTTGAATCCCAAGGTTTGAGTTCTTCAATTCCATCTTGTTGTGCAATACTTTTTAGTTCAGCAATTTCAGCAAGTGCAGGCGTACGCGCATGCTCTGCCAAATCTACTAAGAATTGATGAACAGTTTCAACATCAGGTGCCATTTTGCTGGCAAGGGAATATTCAGCAAAGTTGTTAAAGCCAAGTAGTTGTGCCATTTCCTGACGTAAGCTCAGGATTTCTTCCATCACAGGCGTGTTATCAAACTCGGTTTTATCCGATTGATCTGATGCACGGGTGACATAGGCTTTGTACAGCTCTTCTCGCAACTCACGATCATCAGCATAAGTCATGATCGCAAAATATGCAGGAAAGTCCAATGTCGCAACCGCTTGCTCAAGCTCACGTTGTTGTCCGTATTGTTTTAACAGTTCAACACTGCTTTGAGGTAAACCTTTAAGTTGTGCTTCCGTTAAAGGCTTGAAATAGGCTTGGGTTGCATCGAGCACATGGTTTGAGAAGTCTGAAGACAGCTGTGATAAACGTGCCGAGACTTCTGCATAACGCTTTTTAGCTTCGCCTTGGAGTGCAACACCAGACAGTTTAAAGTCACGTAGCGCGAGTTTAATGGCGCTTTGCTGTGCTTCGCTGAGGGTCTGGAAAATGCTACTGTCATGAATCTGTTGATAGGTTTGATACAGCGCCGTGTGTTGCCCCAGTTGTGTATAGTATTCACTGAGGCTTGGGAGTAGTGATTGGTAAACTTCACGGGTTTCGGCATTGTTCATCACGGCATTGAGGTGCGACAAAATGCCCCATGACTCACTCATGTTATTTTCAAGCTGATCAACTTCGGTCAAGGTTGCCAATTGTGCCTCGCTGTTTTGTGGCACTTCCTTGAGTTGATTTAAGAAGTTTTGACCGTTTTGAATGGTTTGTTCAATTTGTTGTTTTAGGTCAGCAAGTTGAATTTGATCAAATTGAGGAACGGGAAGTGTCGCTTGTTGGAGTGTCATTGTATTTTTGCCATATCATCTTTAAACATAGGTATAGATGTAGGGCTTAGAGGGGGAGAAATCAAGTAAGAGAGATGTTAAATCCAAATAAAATAGCCCTATTAAAATAGGGCTATTGTGGAACACGGAAAATATTGAGCTAAATTAGTCCTGCTTAGCTTTCGCATTGGACTTTTTCTTTTTTACTTTCTTCTTGGCTTTTTCTTTGCTTTCAGGCTTGGTTGAAGCTTTTTTAGCAGGCTTTTTGGTATAAGAACTTGGTTTGCTCTTATCCTTTTTCTTGCGTACAGGCTTCTCACCATCTTCACTGATTTGAGAAGTTGCGGATGGTTTACTAAAAACCTCTTCAGTAGCTAGAGCTTTGGTAGATGTGGTGCGGGGGGCTTTATGGCGAATCACACGCCCCAAATGCGTCAACTGTTGAACCAATTTGAAGTCAATTTTACGTTCTTCCAGATTGACGCCTGCAACCTGAATCTTGACTTCATCGCCGAGACTAAAGGATTGACCGCGATTCTGTCCAACTAAACTCTGACTTGCTTGATCATATAAGAAATAATCTTCACCCAGTTGGCTGACATGAATCATACCATCCACATATAAATCTTTGAGTGTAACGAATAGACCAAACTCAGTCACCGCACTAATAATACCAACAAACTCATCGCCTAAATGCTGTTGCATATAATGGCATTTCAACCATGTGGTGACGCTACGTGAAGCTTCATCGGCACGACGTTCAGTTTGTGAAAAATGCTCGCCAGCTTCATCTAAAGCGGCACCAGACAATGGATAAGCTTTCTTATCGAGATAGGCTTTAATTGCGCGGTGTAACAATAAATCTGGGTAACGACGAATTGGTGAGGTGAAATGCGTATAAGCTTCATAAGCAAGACCATAATGTCCTGCATTATTCGCACCATAATAGGCTTGCATCATTGAGCGTAACAACACCGCATGAATACTTGGTGCATCTAAACGATCTTTGGTTGCTTCAATGACTCGTTGATAATCGGCTTGTGTTGGTTGCTCTGGGAATGGCAAACCGAGTAATTTGACGAAATCACGGACTTTTTGAATACGTGAGAATTCTGGCGCTTCATGTACACGATACAACATCGGAATATCATGTTCTAATGAGTATTCAGCTGCGGCAACGTTCGCCAATAACATACATTCTTCAATCAGTTTATGCGCATCATTACGAGTACGTGGCAAGATTTCCTTGATTCCACCTAACTCATCAAAGGTCATATAGGTTTCAATGGTTTCAAATTCCATCGCATGACGTTTGGCACGTAGTTCTTTTAGTGTCTGATAAAGCTGGAATAGGGTATTTAACGATTTATGAACGCTTTTATCTTGCGGAATGGCATCGGTTGCACCGTCAAAATAAGCAGCCACCTGATTATAGGTCAAACGTGCTTTGGAATGCATCACCGCAGGGTAGAACTCATAACCTGTGACTTTACCTGCACGTGACAGTTTTAAATCGCAGACCATACACAGACGGTCAACATGCGGATTGAGAGAACACAATCCATTTGACAATGCTTCTGGCAACATTGGCAAAACAAAGTGTGGGAAATAAACCGATGTACCACGTTCTTCAGCTTCTTCATTTAAAGGTGAGTCTAAACGGACATAATGGCTCACGTCTGCAATTGCCACGACAACACGGTAACCACCGCCTGCACGCTTCTCTGCATACACGGCATCGTCAAAGTCACGTGCATCTTCACCATCAATCGTGACGAGTGGTAAATCGCGTAAATCAACACGACCTTTGCGATCTTGTTCTGAAGGTTCTTTAAAACTTTCAGCTTCTTTAATGACGGCCTCTGGAAATTCATAAGGCAAACCAAATTCTAAAATGGTTTGTGGAATAATAATTTCAGTGTCAGCTTTGTCCGCCATCGACTGTACAACATGACCTGTCGCTAATTCTTCACGAGTCGGGTAATCATCAATCGCAACTCGTAGCATATCGCCAACTTTGGCATTGGCATG
>NZ_DDAH01000067.1:9970-13747 GCF_002333245.1 Acinetobacter sp. UBA2063 | reverse complement strand
CATCATTATTATGTGCCGCCCGTCGGACCACTCGATAGTTCAGGGCATTATTACGCCCTTCATGATATTGGGTTACCACTTCCGCCAGATATTTACATTGGGCTTGCAGTGAACGTTGAATGGTGCGTGGCAGGCGGCGGAACTTCCAGTCGGGCCAGATAAAGCTGACTCCAAACCATGCCAGTGCACAGCCAATGATGGTGTCGATCAGGCGTGGCAAACCTGCGGCAAATGCGGAACCATCCAGATTAAAGTTGATCAAGGCCAGAATGGTGATAAAGGCGGTTGCCTGGGCATACTGTTTACTACGCAACTCGAAAAATAAAACGCCACTGAGCACCAACATGACCAATTGCCCCTGAAGTGACGGAATAAAGTAAATAATCGCCAGACCGACAATAATTCCAATCAGGGTGCCGACAATTCGTAAATACAGGCGGCGTTTGGTCGCGTTAAAGTTTGGCTGACAGACAAACAGGGCAGTCAGTAGAATCCAGTAGCCATAGGCAATATGGGTTAACTGAATGAAGATGTAACCGATAAACAGCACAATGGAGAGACGCACCGCATGGCGGAATAACACCGATTCGGGAGTGAGATGCTGCTTGACCCGTACCATCATGTCATTCCAGCCTTTCAGGTCATCATCCTTGAGCTGGTTTTCCGCCTGCTGGGCATTGATCAGTTGCATGTTACGTTCAGTCTCCAGATTCTGGAGCTGCGCATCAATCGACTTTAAGTTTTGATAAAGCGCAAAAAGGGCATTAATCCGCACCTGATCATAGACTTGGTCTGCATGCAACTTTTCCAGCGACAGCCTTAAGTTTTCAAAGCTGTGCTTAAAGCGCTTGTTATGCACATAGCGGGTACGGGTTAAAATACAGTTCGCCAAGTCCTGACAGGCTTTGCCCTGAATGGTCAGGATACGTTGAAATCGGAATAAAATATCGCTGTGTTGAAAAATCTTGGCCAGTTTCTGATAGTCGATATGGGCTGAATCCGCTCGCTCATGAATATCCTGCGCAACAAAATAATACTGCAAGCTACGCCGTGTATCTTTCTGGCCCCGATCACCCTTGAGGCGGGTCAGCAGCGCCATACGCATGTCATTGAAGATGGAGATCAGCTTGCCATTTTCCAACGCTAGATCAATCATGCTTTGCTGATAGCTTGATGGCGTCATATCGACATCGAACAGATTGGATTTGGCAAATAAAAAGCTCCCCAGCGCATGATAAGAGGCAGAGAGCTGGTCCTGTAATTTGCGCACAGGAAACAGCAAAAAGCTAATGGTGGAAAGCAGTCCGTACCAGGCTGCACCAGCTACCAATAAGGCTGGTTGTAGATACCATTGTTCAAACAGGTGTACACCTAGCATTGAGTAGACCGAAACCACCAGACAGCCATAGGCAATGGTGGCATAACGCCGACCGAGTGAACCCAGTAAAATCCAGCCGATACAGGAAACAATCAGTCCGATTGCAAAGGCGGCAGGATAGGGAAACAGTAACTGAACCGATGCCGCAGTGATAAAGAAACCGATATAGGTATAAATCAGGTTCATGATGCGCACGGAAAAACGGTCATCAATGTCACTGATACCTGCGGCAACCACACCCAATGTCAGTGGAATGGTGGCAAGTTGGAAATTGAGCAGATAGGGAACAAAAGCCGTGCCTGTAAAGGCAATGAGCATACGCACGTTATACATAAACGTGGTGTTGTAGGTTGCCTGTTTTAAACGTCCGAACCAGGGATTCAAGGTTGATCCTTTTTTATAGGGTCTGTTGACATTTCAGCCATGCCTTGCGTTATCGGCTAAAACGACATAAACAAGGCATGAAACGTAGACAATGGCGACCCCCTTGTCAAGTTTCATAACGCAGTTTATGGAGGTTTTAGCCATAACCCTGCGGGACAGGGACATTTTTTACCGTTACTGCGTTATGCCTTATTTATTTAGAATGACTAAATTGCATAAGACATGCCTTGTACCGTCTAAAAATGTCCTCTGTCGCAATGAGAGCTGAAAGCTCGCAAGGTGAAATATCAACAGACCCTACTATGCTATCGATTTTATCACTCATATTATGCACAAATACAGTGAGGATGCTAAGCTTGCAAACGTGATTAACATGAAAAGTACAGTATTATGCAGGCAGAGCAAGCTCGTCAGCGTCAATATTCAACAGCATGGATATTATTGCTGGCTTTATTGACAGCTTTAGGTCCATTATCGATTGATATGTATTTACCCGCGCTGCCACAAATGGCGGATGAGTTTGGGGTAAGTATGCAGATGATTGCCAATACCTTACCCGCATATTTTCTAGGACTTGCGATTGGACAACTGATTTATGGGCCTGTAAGTGACCGTATTGGACGCAAAACCCCCTTATATTTTGGCTTGGCCTTGTATGTGGTTGCCAGTTTGGCCTGTGTTTTTGTGAGCATTGTGGTCAGTGCTGGCTTGATGAACCACGCGCCACTTTGGCTGTTAATGTCAGGCTTATTTCTAGTTGTTTCTGGGATTGGCCTAACTGGACCCAATGCAATGGCTTTGGCCATGTCGAAACAGGGTGCAAGGGCAGGAACAGCCAGTGCCATTATGGGGAGTATGCAATTCGCCTGTGGCTTGTTGGGCGGGGTAATCTTAAACTTCCTGATTTGGAAAGCATCACTCAATATGGGATTGATGATGTTGATGTTTACCAGTGCGGGACTATTTGCAATTTTTAAGGTGGGGAAACAGCAAGACAGTATCTTCAGCTAGAGATACTGTCCAATAAATGAATTATTCATCTAAAAATACAGTAAAGTTTTCCACAGGCTCACGAGGCGTAATAAATGTATTTACGATGTGATCAGGGTCTGCATAGCCCAAGGCAACAGTGCACACCAGTTCTTCATCGTCAGGTGCGCCAAGCACATCCAGTACGATTGGATGGAAATGGTTCCATGCGGCTTGCGGGCAGGTATCCAAACCGCGTGCTTTAGCTGCAACCATAACATTCTGGATCATCATGGAAATATCCATTTTTGAACCAATCCCCATTGCTTTGTTCACGGTGAAATACAGGGCAACAGGGGCATCAAACAACTGGTAATTACGCAATTGCTGTGCCGCCATTTTTTCCTTTTCACCTTTTTGAATTCCTAGTAAACCGTAGAGTCCCCAGCCATTTTCACGACGGCGGTCAATAAAAGGTGAAATCCAGGTTTCAGGATAATAGGCAAAGGTTTCCTGATACTGTCCAGCGAGTTCTGGCTTTTGAAACATTTCAATTTGTGCATTACAAACACGGTTAATCATTTCAGCTCGTTTTTTACCTGTCAGCACATACACTTTCCACGGCTGTGTATTCGTGCCAGACGGTGCTCGGCTGGCAACCGCCAAAATATCCTTAATGGTTTGGGTTTCAACAGGGGTATCCAGAAACGCACGTACTGAATGGCGCGATGTAATGGCATCATCGACGTAGCGGACTTGTTCCGTGTTCATAAAAATTCCTCATCATTTATGATCTTTCTCATGGAATGAGACTATAAAGTAATAAATAGCTTTTGCAGATACTTTTTAAGTCGTAGATTGGAGTTTTGAGTGAAAAGTAAGCGATATGTAGATGAGACCTACCAGTATTGTATTTCATTTGTATTTTGTTTCTTTATGTGAAAATTAAATGTATTTGTAACACAATGAAATAGATTTAATATTTATTGATATATATTGGGGCTGTGATTGCCCCTAGAATAAAAAAATACACACAATATTCTAAA
>NZ_DDAH01000067.1:0-9762 GCF_002333245.1 Acinetobacter sp. UBA2063 | reverse complement strand
TCTAAATTTATGCATAATACGCCCTTTTTTAAAATTGATTAGGCTTTCCTTGCTGAAACGGTGAGGGGGATTTTCTAGCTCAGGCATATCGAATTTATCCAATTTTGTGCCTGTGGAAAATGTTGAAATATACACCAGATACAGGAGCTTCTCATGAGTTTACCTCTCATCCGTAAGCCATTTATTCAGGACTTGGCAATCACCGTTGCAACTTCCATGATGAACAATGCCTATGCTGCCCGTAGGCAACAACAGATACAGCACTTTCGCCCCATCGTTACAGCGCTTGTTCATCTACATAACAAATAGAATAAATGGAATAAAATATGGAATTTACTTTTAATGGTTTCTACACGCTAATTTCGGCAGTGATCGTTCTGTTATTGGGACGTTTACTGGTCAACAAAATTGACTTCTTAAGGCGTTACAACATCCCTGAGCCTGTTGCTGGCGGTTTGGTTGCAGCGCTAGTTTCATTACTCGTGCACTCGATGTGGGGCTACAGTATTGTTTTCAGCAGTCAATTACAAACGAGTTTCATGCTAGTTTTCTTCGCTTCAATTGGTCTTAGTGCCAATTTCATGATGCTAAAAGAGGGCGGGATCGGCTTAGTTTTATTCTTGATCTGTATCGCATCATTCATCATCGTACAAGATGTTGTCGGGATGAGCCTTGCATCTTTATTAGGTATTGATCCTCTGATCGGTTTGATCGCAGGTTCAATCACACTAACAGGTGGTCACGGAACCGCAGGTGCATGGGGTGAAATCCTTGAAACTCAGCATGGTATTCAGGGCGCTTTGGCATTGGGTATGGCAAGTGCAACTTTCGGCCTGATTATTGGTGGGATTATCGGCGGTCCATTGGCCAAGCTGCTGATTAACCGTTACAGCCTTGCCCATGCCCAAACCTCTTCCGAGATCAAGGATCGTGATACTCATCTCGACCAGCACCCTGATGAACTTGCACCATTCGAAAATCCGCATCAAGTTCGTTTAATCACTGCGGATAATGCCATTACCACACTTGGTCTGTTTGCTGCCTGTTTGGCATTTGCTGAATTCATGACAGGTTATAGTAAAGGCACATGGTTTGAGCTGCCAACTTTCGTCTGGGCATTGGGCGGTGGTGTGGTTTTGCGCAACATTCTGGAAAGCATATTAAAGGTTGATATTTTTGACCGTGCAATTGATGTATTTGGTAATGCATCATTATCACTGTATTTGGCAATGGCTTTGCTTTCATTGAAATTATGGCAACTGGCTGATTTGGCTGGTCCACTTGTTGTGATTCTTGGCGCGCAAACATTGACAATGGCGCTTTATGCTGCGTTTGTGACGTTCCGTGTCATGGGTAAAAACTACGATGCAGCCGTGTTGGCAGCGGGTCACTGTGGTTTTGGTATGGGAGCAACGCCAACAGCTGTTGCTAACATGCAAGCAATTACCAACATGTATGGACCATCACATAAAGCATTCCTGATTGTGCCGCTTTGTGGCGCGTTCTTTGTTGACTTGATTAATGCAACTGTCATTCAACTCATTTTGAAATTCTTTATCTAAGTTAGATCAAAAGCCCATACGGGGCTTTTTTGATTCATCCATTTTTTTGAATATGTGATTGACGCACATAAAATTTTTAAGTGAATAAGTGATGAATGAACAATTAAATGCCACGCTGATGTCGTGGGTACAGTTCTTGAATGATCCGCTTTGGAATTTCCTGGTCGTATTACTGGTTGCGGTTGGGGTGTTTTACACATTTGTTACGGGTGCGGTACAGCTTCGCTTGTTCCTGCATAGTATCCGTGTGATGAAAGGCAGTCGTAAAGAAACGCAGGATGAACATGGCATTACACCATTTCAGGCTTTTGTCACTGGGCTTGCAAGCCGTGTGGGCGTTGGTAATGTTGCTGGTGTTGCGATTGCAATCGCAATTGGTGGTCCTGGTGCTGTGTTCTGGATGTGGGTCACTGCCTTTCTTGGTATGAGTTCTGCATTTGTCGAGTCATCGCTCGCCCAGTTATTTAAAGTGAAAGATCATCAAAACAAGCAGTTCCGTGGTGGCCCTGCGTACTACATTACCAAAGGCTTAAAACAAAAATGGTTAGGTATCGTTTTTGCACTGTCACTTATTCTGGCTTATGGCTTTGTATTTAATGCCGTTCAGGCAAATGCGATTATTGGTGCGACCTCACATGCCTGGGGATGGGATAAAGCCAATTTTGTATTGGGGCTTGGTGGTCTTGATCTCGAAGTGTCATGGGTTGGGATTGCATTGGTCATTATGACGGCATTGATTATCTTTGGTGGGATCAAGCGTATCGCTAAAGTTGCTGAAAGTATCGTTCCTTTCATGGCATTGCTTTATATCATGGTCGCTTTGTACATTGCGATAGCCAACTTGCCGATGTTGCCTGAGATCTTTAAATTGATCTTTAGCAAGGCATTTCAGTTTGAGGCTGCGGCAGGTGGTTTCTTCGGTGCGATGATTTCTATGGCAATGATGATGGGGATCAAACGTGGCTTGTTTTCCAACGAAGCAGGTATGGGGTCAGCGCCAAATGCCGCTGCGGCCTCTGATGTGAAACACCCTGTGAATCAGGGTCTGGTCCAGATGCTAGGTGTATTTGTCGATACTTTCGTGGTGTGTTCATGTACCGCGATCATCATTATGGTGTCTGGCCTGTATCACGAAGCTGGCTTTGAGGGCGTGACATTGACCCAAAAAGCATTGGAGAGCCAAATTGGTGGCTGGGGCGGTGGTTTCCTGGCGATTATTCTGTTCCTGTTTGCCTTTACGTCGATTATTGGTAACTATGCCTACGCTGAAAGTAATGTGCAGTTTATCAATAACAATCCTAAAATCATGCTTGTTTTCCGTATTTTAGTATTGGTTATGGTGTACTTCGGTGCAATCACTAGCGTTCCATTGGTTTGGTCTATGGCAGACTTATCGATGGGATTGATGGCAACTATTAACCTGATCGCAATTCTATTGCTGACTCCGATAGCATTGATTTTATTGAAAGACTACACATCTCAGTTAAAGAAAGGTATTAAGGAACCAGAGTTCAAGATTGATCAATATCCTAAACTAAAGAAAAAAGTTGGTTCAGATATCTGGTGATCTTGATAAAAGCTCCTTTCGAGGGGCTTTTTTATGAATTGGCAGTCACAACAGCAAAAAAACTGATACAGCATTTCAGGCTGGGAAGAGCTAAAATTTAAGTTGGAAACACAGTAAATATGGCAACAACTGCATATGAAACGGCTTAAATCATGCATACTCGGACTATCAGTAATCATTTTAACAGGTTGTCAAACAACTCCACATTTACGTCCAGCAATTGAAGATGCCCAGGCACGGGTGCTGAGCCAGCCTTTTAGCTATATCAAACAACAGCAAAAACGTCCCGTAATCGCTTTGGTTTTGGGGAGTGGTGGTGCACGTGGCTATGCCTATATTGGGGTGATACAAGTGCTGGAACAACAGGGGATTCGTCCAGACTTTATTGTAGGCACTAGTGCAGGGAGTATCGTTGGCTCAATCTATGCCAGTGGAAAAAGCGCAGCAGAATTAAGAGATATTGCACTTAAACTAAAAGCCAATGATGTGCGTGATGTCAGTGTAAGTCTGAAAGGTTTTTTTGATGGTAAAAAAGTTGAAGACTATATCAATAAACAAGTTCATAACATGCCATTACAAAAACTTAAAATTCCAATGCATGTGGTTGCAACTGAGTTAAAATCAGGTTCTAAAACTGTCTTTAATTATGGCAATACTGGACAGGCGGTTCGTGCCTCGGCCTCAATCCCCAGCATGTTTGTACCCACCAAAATTCATGATGTTGAATATGTAGATGGTGGGCTGGTCAGTCCTGTGCCTGTTCAGGTTGCACGTGAACTGGGAGCGGATGTGGTGATTGCGGTGGATATTCTGGCCCAGCCGATTCATACTGAAACCAGCAATGTCTGGGGACTGTTTAACCAGAACATTAATATTATGCAGGGCCGTCTGGCTGAAGAAGAACTGAAAGATGCCGATGTGGTGATTCAACCTGAGCTGCGTGAAAAGGCCCATATTTTTGATGTTAAGGGGCGTGAAATGACTATGCAGGCAGGGATTGATGCGGCTCAGTCAAAGCTTTCTGAAATTGAACTTGCCATTCAAAGTAAGAAAAACCTTGTACAACCTGATCAGCAAGATTTTGCCTTAAAGACCTTTCCAGCACATCCTTAAGGTTTATATGGCCACAGAGAGTCGTAACAGCATTAAAATCGTTTCGATGTCCTAAACAAATTGTAAATACTCATCAAAATGCTATGAAAATTTTGGGAAAGCATGTAAATAACTACAACTTACCAAAGTTTCTATCAGACAAAGTTAAGTTTAAGGTTATAGCATGACGTACTTGCGTCAATTGCAATACAACAAGGATTGTTAAGCACGATGTTTAAATCATTTTTTCCTAACCCACGTCTATTTTTTATTTCAGTAGTGGTATGGTTGGCCCTGAATATGCTGCTCTGGTACACAGGCGGGCATGGATGGGGTGAATATTTGGGATTCCCAAAGGGCTATGCTGAAGCAGAGTTGCAAATTGGGGTGAGCCGTTTCTGGTCGCCTGCATTTATTTGGTTCTATCTCTGGTTTCTCCTTTCAACCGCCTTATTTGCAGGTTTTTGGGGATTCCTTTCTGATAATAAATGGCAGAAGTGGTCAATCTGGGGGTCAGCATTTATCCTGTTTAATATCTGGTTTGGGGTGCAGGTCAGTGTTGCAATCAATGCTTGGTATGGACCATTCTGGGACATGATTCAAAAGATGCTAAGCGATGGCGGCGGTAATATTAATGACCTATATAATGGAACTTTGACTTTTCTTTATATTGCAATGGTTGCCGTCACATTCGCCGTAATCAATGCATTCTTTACCAGCCATTATGTATTCCGCTGGCGTACCGCCATGAATGAATACTACACTGCAAACTGGGATCGGCTTCGTCATGTTGAAGGGGCTTCGCAACGTATTCAGGAAGATACCATGCGCTTTGCCACCATTATGGAAGACTTGGGGGTTGAACTGATTAAGTCAGTGATGGTGCTGATCGCGTTCCTGCCGTTATTATTTAAAATCTCAGAGAAAGTGCCAGTGCTTCCAATCGTGGGTGAGATTGAACATTCACTGGTATGGGCTGCAATTGTCTGGGCGGTCTTTGGAACTGTGGTGTTAATGATTGTCGGTCAGAAATTACCAGGCCTACAATTTAATAATCAAAAGGTTGAGGCAGCCTACCGTAAAGAGTTGGTTTATGGTGAAGACCATGAGAATCGTGCTGATCCACTCACATTAAAAGAGTTATTTGCTCGAGTACGTGTAAATTATTTTAGACTTTATTTTCACTATGCTTATTTTAACCTTGTCGCTATCTGGTATAAGCAACTGGATGTTTTATATAGTCTGGTGGTGCTATTTCCTGCAATTGCCGCAGGTAAAATGACTTTAGGCTTGATCAACCAAATTAGTAACATCTTTGATAAAGTTCGTGAATCATTTCAATATCTCATCAGTTCTTGGAAAACGATTATTGAATTACTCTCAATTTATAAACGTTTAAAAGCTTTCGAGTCAATTTTAAAAAAATAAGTGTGATTAAAAAAACCTGCAACTAGCAGGTTTTTTTGTGTCCATGATTTGATTAATGAGTCGCATTGTAAAAATTTAGAATAGTTCCAACTAAATGCTGTTGGGATTGATCAACGGTGACTTTGATTTCTCTAAAGTTAAACGTGTCTTCATCTTGATATTTGGCTACGCCATGTGTTCTGTTATTCAGCTTAGGAATTTGATAACTAAAGAAAGCGATTTGTTTTGAAGGGTGTACGATCTTCAGTAATTTAAGCGGATCTTGATAACCACCGTATTCATATTCCACACTTTGTTTTAAAAGATGTGGAAAATAAAGCGTCGCATTTGGCATGCCGCAACCTACACAAAATGATGAATCATAAAGCTGAATTGCTTGTTTCTGATTTGGACTCATGATTAAGGCAGATCCAGTACCATTCGCTCCTGCACTTGATTGTATGTCTTGCCAATCTCTAGGTACAAGTACAATTCCTATTTCAGGAATAGCCCATAACTTGAGTTGTTCAGCTTGTTTAGCATCTAATTTAAAATCGAAATGACAGCTTTTTGCGGAACATGATTTAAAGTCTTTTAATAAACCATCTTCCACAGGGTTGAGTGCGGTTACCCCGTAAAAAGGCACTCGAACATCATTTGCAAAAGAAGCTTCACCGAGAGGGTAAATTTGATTTTCTGCTTTTCGTTCTTTTGCACTATTTGAAAACTGAGGGAAATTTGCTTTAAATACTGTAATCTCAGCATGAATGGCTGAGGAGAACATACTCATTAAAATCGTGGGAAATAAAATTGTTCTTTTCATTTTTAAATTTGACCAAACTCAGTTTGCTTTAAGCTAATATCTTCTGCAATAAAATGACATATGACAAGTGTAGATCAGTCCTTTAAACTGTTTTCAAGTTTGATAATAAATATGAGTAATACAGAATGATACCAGTGAAGAATATACTTTCAGTTTGCTGCTTTATGGCACTAAGTTCTACTAGCTTCGCACAAGAAATCAAAGGTATTTCATTTTCACATCAAGATTGGGAAATTTACTGTAGCAATACAGGAACCTGTCGAGCTGCGGGCTATCACAATGAATCTAGTGATGATTATCCAGCATCAATCTTATTGACACGTCAGGCGGGCAAAGCTCAGCAAGTCACAGGCGAGTTTGCTTTGGGTGATGGGTTTACCGAACCTCAAATTCCTAAAAATCAGCTTAAAAATATTCATTTTTATGTCAATGGCAAGGATTTAGGGGCTGTTTTGGTGGATGGCACTGAATTTCCACTTATGGGTAGATTGACCGCAGCACAGGTGAATGGATTGTTGCAGCAGGCCAGTGGAAAAGCAGACATTGTATTTAAAAATAACCGTCTGCAATGGAATATTTCGGATGCGGGTATGACTGCAACATTATTGAAAATGGATGATTTTCAGAAACGTGTTGGAACGACAGGCGCCTTGGTCAAAAAAGGGAAAATGAGCGAAGCAAAAGTTTTAGCGGCTCAACCGAAATTGGTGGTGAAACAGGTTAAAACAGCCAGCAAACCTTATCTAACTTTGCAGCCCAACAGCAAGCAGTATCAGTCCGTGTATAAATCATTGATGGCAGCACAACCTACACCCAAACAAGATGGTTTTTGTGAGGGAGTTTATAGCAGTGATGGCGTAAAACCTCAGTCGATTGAACTCTACAAATTAAGCAATAAAAAAGTATTGGCAACGACCCTATGTTGGCGTGGAGCATATAATGAGGGGTATGGAGTTTGGGTGCTGGATGAGTCTTTAACAGGAAAAGCAATTTTTGTGACTGAACATGCCTCCGATGTTGGGGATGGGATAATCAGTAGCTCACAAAAAGGACGGGGAATTGGAGACTGCTGGTCAAGTGATGAATGGGTTTGGGATGGGCAGAAATTCGTACATACTAAAGATATGTGGACAGGCATGTGTAAAGGGCTTGCTGCAGGTGGGGTATGGGAACTGGACCAAATTGAAGCAGTTGTAAAATAGCATTTTGAATATATACGCCAATCTCAACTTAAAATAAGATTTTCGGGTGTGTTAAGGGGGCAGTGATTATTTCATTTTTATTCATTAACTAAAATAAATTGCTAAAAATAACTCAGCATTTCGCTGCTTTAATTTTTAGCTGTATGACAATAACTACTCACAATATTCAGGATTATAAATTTGCTGAATTGTAAATTTTTTTACCGAGAATTTTCATTGATTGAGTACAATTAACCGCCAATCCTATTATAGGCTAACTCTATAAATGGTTTGGTATCTATCAGTTCATTGAGGTTGGTTATCGTAAACTCGACATCGCCAATACCATGATGCCCTATATTGGAAACATCACGATAATTTGGAGTATTTACAGGAATATCCTCAGGTTTTAATTTTAAATAAATTTTTAAATTTCGTAAGCGAACTTCCACAGTTAAAATATTTTGTGTGCTTTTATAGGCTATATAGTATTTTTTAGGAATTTCCTCAATCGAGTCATCAAAACCCATAATCATATCTTGTAATGCTTCCATGAGCTCAATAACTTCTTTAGATTTATTTTGTAGATGGCTCTCTGTGGTGTATTGTCCGATATTTCGTGTAATAGCAGCCTTTTTTCCCGCTGCAACCATGACAGGGTTTTTCGCTGTTTGATTGAGAGTTACTGGCGTATTTGATGTTGTGTTATGAAAAACTTCCTCAAGATACAAACTTTGGTTTGAAAAAAGTTGATAACGCCATAATTCAATATTTGCTCCCATAACTTGTACTGCATGTAGATCGTATTTTTTATAATTTGGTGCAATACAAATGACCCGAATATCTGACCAGTCAATTTCTATATTGTTTCCTAGTACTTTTTGAGCTGCTATTTCAAAATCACCTTTATGATCTTGAATCCAATGAAGATAAAATAGGCTTTGTGTTATGAGTTCTGAGGACTCTACTTTTTTATATTCAATAATGACAGGATTATTATCTTCAGATAGAGCTAGAGTATCAATTCGACCAGCATGAATTGCACCCGTTGAAAATTCACTTGCGATAAAACGGCAGTTAAAAACAGTGATTAGGTTGTTTTCAATTAAAGTTTGCAAATCTTTTTCTAAAGGGAAGTTGGTTTTTTGCACAGTGCGTAATTGTAAATTATTATTTATATCGAAAATTGGCATGACGATAAAACCTTATTTAAAAAATAAAACCCCGTATCAATACGAGGTTTTATAACATGAAATCAATAAATTGGCTAATAAGTTAACCAATCAATTTCTTCATTAATTCATTTACTTGAGCTGGATTAGCTTTACCTTTTGCAGCTTTCATGACTTGACCAACGAGACCATTAAAGGCTTTTTCCTTACCAGACTTGTATTCTTCAACCATTTTTTCATTGGCTGCAAGCACGTCTTTGATAATCGCCTCAATCGCACCTGTATCGGTTTCTTGCTTCAAGCCTTTTTCAGCAATAATGTCATCCGCAGATTTACCCTCTGCTTCCCACATAAATCCAAACACCTGCTTGGCAATTTTACCGTTAATGGTGTTATCCACAATACGCGCGATCATGCCACCCAACTGCTCAGCAGAAACTGGAGAGTCCGCCAATTCTAGGCCCGCTTTGTTTAAAGCGCCTGAGAATTCACCCATCACCCAGTTTGCTGAAACTTTACCTTGCTTCTCACCGCCAGCAGCAGCTACAACAGCCTCGTAGAAGTCTGCCATTTCACGAGAAAGTGTAAGTACATGTGCATCATATTCCGTTACGCCAAAGTCAGCCATAAAACGGGCACGGCGTGCAGCAGGCAATTCTGGAAGCGCCACACGAGCAGCTTCGATTTGTTCATTTGAAATGATCACTGGTAACAAGTCTGGATCAGGGAAGTAGCGATAGTCGTTGGCTTCTTCTTTCGAGCGCATTGAACGGGTTTCCATCTTGTTCGGATCGAACAAACGGGTTTCCTGATCAATTGTGCCGCCGTATTCCAAAATTTCCATTTGGCGTTCAATTTCAACATTGATCGCTTGCTCAATGAAACGGAATGAGTTGAGGTTTTTTAACTCGCAACGAGTGCCGAATGGCTGACCTGGACGACGCAAAGACACGTTACA